>CALBZE010000113.1 GCA_937889645.1 uncultured bacterium | reverse complement strand
ATCCGGCCCCCCCGGCCGGCACTGTTCAGGGGGTGGGGTCCATAGCCCCCAGCTTGCGCCTCGACCTCGCCGCCGGCGACGTGGGTGCTTCGCTCGGAAATGCCCACGACGAGAATCGCCAATGAATCCTGGTCGTTGCACCCATCCGTGGGTACTTGAGGGCATGTTGGTAGCGATCTCCTATTTTCTCGTATTTGGAGATCGTGATCCTTCGTTTTGTTGTTTGTAAGAGCGGATAATAAGAAAGAAAGTACCAACAATACCCACAATATGTCCAACGACCTTGTTTTCATTGGGTTTTTCCGTGTTGGTAGTTTTCGGTCTCGTGGGCATTTTTTCTGCCCACGTCGACAACCTCGCGTGGGTACTTCGTACGGCTGCGCTTTTCCCGAACGTCCGTGATTTCCTAACGTTTCGTCCGTGCGTGGGTACGTGGGTAGATCTTTCTCGTATCGGTCTCAGTTTGCGACAGCGGAAGTTTCTCCTTCCCCATCGAAGACGGTCCGGAGACGTACCCCGCGCCACCCGTTCTTGAATGTCTGCCCGACGCGGATGGTGGCGTCCGTCACGCCGTGCTCGCGCAACCGCTGGGCGAACCGTCGAGCTCCGAGCGGCTGATATCCCTGCTCCTCGCACCACGCCTCGTAGTCTCGTCGGAGGTCGGCGCGCGCGACGCGCTCGTCGGGCCCGAACACCACGCGCTCGGCGAGGTATCGGCCGACGGCGTCGCTCTCCTCGCGATACTCGCGAGTGGCCGCGCGCACGATCTCCGGCTCGCAGAGCCCGATCCGCTGCCATTCGAGGCAGCCTTGCACGATCCATCGCAGGATGCCCTCTCGCTCGGCGTACAGCTTGTCCGGCAGCCGCCGATCGACGGCATCCTCCGAGACCTGCACGAGCCACGGAACGAGCCGCAGGCGTCGCCAAATTCCGTCGTCAGCGCCTTTGATGTTCGGCTTGTGATTGCCGCTCAGAACGAACTTGTGCGTGGGGTGCAAATCCCAGAAATCCTCACGCATCCGACGGCACGCGACGACGTCGCCGCCGGTGAGATCCTTGACCTTCGCTTCGTCGAGCTGCGCATCCTCGGGGACCTCGGCGCAGGACACGGCGCGCTTGCCGTGCAGACGAGCAATCTCCGCCGGGTGCCGTTCGCCGGTCCGCGTGACGAACAGGAGCTCGCGCGGCGCGCTGCATGCGTACTCTCCGAGCACCTTGCAGATCGTCGTCACGAACGTGCTCTTTCCGTTTCGGCCGCCGCCGTAGAGGAAGAGCATCGCGTGCTCGCTCACGTTGCCGGTCGCCATGTACCCGGCCCACCGCTGCAGGTAGAGCACGAGCTGCAGATCGCCGCCCATCGCGCCGCGGACGAACGATTCCCACGTCGGACACCGCGCGTCATCGTGGAATTCGACCTCGGCGATCTGCGTGATGAGGTCCTCGCGATCGTGCGGACGGAGCTCGGCGGTTCGCAGATCGATCGTCCCGTTCGCCACGTTCAGCAGCCACGGCTTTCGATCGAGCTGCGCGTGCGAGACGGGCAGCATCGCCTCGAGGCGCTTCGTGCAGGCCTCGATCTTCGCCTGGTTCTGGCTCTGCTCGTACCACTTGAGCAGCGCCTTTTCGCGCCTCACCGAGGCCTCTGCGGCTTCGTCCTTCTGACCGGCGAGGGCGGCTTGCTGGATCCGCTCCTCGGCGGAGCGGAGACGTGCCCTCGCGCGCGCCCAAAGGAGTCGCATCGTGTTTTTGATCGACTCCTGGAGCCGAAGCTTTGCGCCTTCGACGGCCCATCGCCGGCCGTCCCAAGCGATCCACGTGTTCCACGCGAGGACGTACCGGTACCCCTTGCCGTGCTCTCGCACGACGGCTTCGGCGTTCGCGCTGTCCGTTGTGAGCGGCGCCTCTTCCTGGAGCTCTTCGATGCTCGGTAGGTTCTCGCCTTCGTCTTCGTCGAAGTACACGGGCTCGTCCGTCATGACGTCCTCACGCGCGCGAACACTGCGCGCAGCTCCTCGATCCACTCCTGCACGGTCTCGTCTGGCGTGGCGCCTCGCCGCTCGCGAAGGACCACGTGCGGGATCCCCCATCCGGCGCAGAAGTCCCGCCATGCCTCCTGCGCTGGGCTCAGTCGTCCGCGGCGCGCCTTCGTCTCGATCTCAACGATCCGTCCGCCGCGAAGGATCGCGTACACGTCGGCCTGGCCCTCGATCCCGACGTGCACGACACGCTCGCCGCCGAACGTGCGGAAGCGGCCGACATTCCGCCGGAACAGCCGAGCGTCCGGGAGCTCGGCGGGCGCGTGCATGAAGAGGAGCCGAAGAAGATCGGTCTCGGTCATGGCGCGACCTCATCGAACATCGCAAGCGCCTGCGCCTTCGCTTCCTCCTCCGCGATCCTCCGTTGCCGTTCGCGAATTCGCTCCTTCCACTCGCGATCTCGGCGCCAGTCGGCCTTGAGCGCGTCGATCCACGACTTCGGCGGCGGCTCACTGAACCGCGCCTCGAACCGGTAGATCACGGCACCGAGCTTCCACCCACGCTCTCGACACTTCCGGTGGAGATCGCGGAAGTATCGGAGCTTCGCAGCGTCGGCGCCGCCGTCCGTCTCGAGCGTACGAAGCGCGAGATCGATCGGGATCTCCTCCTTCTTCGGCGGCTCGATCGGAAGCTCGGGCTGCTCCTCGAAGACGTGGTCGCAGTATGGGCACTTCTTCGTTCCGGCGGGCACGTACGCGTAGCAGCCCTTGCAGACCTTCGTTGGCGCCTCGCGCGTGCGCTTCGGCTTCACGTCGAGTGACCACTCGCGATCGATGTGTGGAAGCCCGTGACGGTCGACGTTCCCGCCGTGATCGAGCACGATCGGCGTAACGCCCTCCCACGGCCGCAGGATGCGACCGGCCATCTGCATGTACTTGGACAGCGATTTCGTAGGGCACGCGAGGATTAACGTCTTGCACGACGGCATGTCCCAGCCTTCGCAAAGCACGCCAACGTTGCTCACTACTTGCGTGTCTCCGGACTCGAGGCGCGCCAGGATGGCCTCTCGCTCGGGCTCGGGTGTCGTTCCGTCGAGATGTTCGGCGGCGACGCCGGCCGATCGAAACATGTCGACGATCGCGAGCGAGTGACGAACGCTGACCGCGAAAACGACGGTTCGTTGGCGAGGGTGCTTCTGCCACTCGTGGAGGAGGTTCCCGATAAGGGCGCCCTTGTTCACGGCCGCCTCGAGATCCTCGAGGTTGTAGTCGCCGCCCGATGTCCGAACCTCCGATAGGTCGGGCAGGATCGGCGTGGAGTAGACGCGCGGCGCGACGATGGCGCCCGCCTCGATGAGCTCCGAGTAACGCGCTCCGATCACGAGCTCGTCGAAGTGAGAGCCGAGCGGGCGACCGTCGGACCGGATCGGCGTCGCAGAGAGCCCGATGATGATCGCCCGCGGGTGCCGCTCGAAGATGTGCGTCACGTAGGACTTGGCGATCGCGCGGTGAGCTTCGTCGATGACGATCACGCCGAACTCGCCGTCCTGCGTGCGACGAGCGAGCGTCTGAATGCTCGCAATCTGCAGCGGAGCAGACGGGTTGCGTCTCTTGTCGCCGGCACGGATGACGCCGATGTTCGTCACGCCGAGCCGTAGGAACGTCCGCACCGTCTGATCGATCAGCTCCTTTCGGTGCGCGACGAACATGCATCGCGTCCCGCGCTGCAGCGCCGATCGGATGAGCGCCGCAGAGGTGATCGTCTTCCCGCCGCCCGTCGGGATCGTTGTCATGATGCGGCGCTTGCCGGCGCGGATCGCTGCTCGTAGCGATGCGATCGTCGCCTCCTGGTACGGACGCAGGATGACACTCAAGGCGTCCTCCTCGGCTCGTCGCGCAGGAAGCCGCGCGGGAGCTGGCCGCGCTCGTTCGCCTCGCGTACCTTCCGGCGTAGATCGCGCTCCGTCCACGGCGGGACGCATCGCTGGTTCCACTCGGCGAGAAGCGCGTACGCGGTCTCCGGATCGAGATCGAAGCCGCGCACGATGCAAACGGTCGTCTCCCACGTGTGCCGATCGCCACCGCTCCCCTCGATCGCAGGATCGCGGACCGCGAGCCACCGCCGCGCCCGCTCGACGATCTTGTCATGGTCGACGCTCCGAGGTCGCTCCGGCACGGGCGCTGGCGGAGGCTCCGGGGGAACGGTCGTCAACGCCCAATCGACGTTCACGGGGCGACCGGTGCAGATCGCGTGCTGCCACTCCGGGAGCGCGTCGACGGGATCGAGCTTCTTTCGCTCGAGCTCCGCGTTCAGCGCCTCGAGCGTGGCCGGGCGCGACGGCAAATACCAGAACCGCGATGGGTCTGATGCCGCGCGGTCCACCGTGAGGCCGAACCCACTGACGCGGTCGACCACCGCGCGATACACGCGGCGGTACTCGTCCCCAGAGACGGGGCGCGACAAGCGCAGGAACACGCGCGCTCGCAGGATCTCGGGAGTGCTCGTCCACGTCGTGTGGACGAACGCCTCGTGGCCCGAGAAGAGGTGGACGACTTCCTTCCACGGAGGAAGGTCGCTATCGAGATCGAGGCCGACAGCGTAGACGGCCTCGACGTTTTCGAGCTTGCGATGGTTGCCGCGGAACGTGCCCAGCGAGATCCCGGGCGCCGCTCCCTTCGATCCAGTCGACCGCGGCTGCGCGAGACGCTCGCAGAGCCGCTTCCACGTCGTCGCGAAGCGCGTTCCTCTCGCCTTCTCGAGCGGCGGGAAGTATGTGCACTCTACACGCATTCCCCGGCGCGCCGAAGCGCGCGTGTCACCTCCTCAGCGATCGCGGCGAGAGAAACGGGACGATCGCCCGTGGTGCCAGCATCGGCACTCCGGGCATCGGTAGGTCTTGAGCGAGCGATGCGCGCGTCGCTCGATGAGCTTCGCGGCACGCAGCGCCTCCGCGTGAGACACGTAGGCGATCTTGCCGGTCGGGCACGTCTGCACGCTGATCACGGCGCCACCTCACCCAGCAGATCGTTGAACGCACCGGCGGGCTCCGACGCAGCGTCGACGTCGTCGTCATCCGCGGACGCTTCGATGTCGTGCCGCTCGCGGAACCGCGGAGGGCACATGCCACGGGCGCGGTACCAGTCATCATCGCGACAATGAGCGCGCTCCGCGCCGTTCTCGTCGGGCGTCCCGTATCGGAGGTTATCGGCGGCGTTGCAGTTCGCTCCCTTCGGACCGTGCAGGACTTCGGCGCCGGGAGGACGAGGCCCAAGGAACGTCAGCGCGACGAGGTGGTGTACGTACGCCGGCTTTCTCGTCCCGTCGGCCCACTTGATCATCACGGACCGGTACGGCGTCGGTTCGCCCTTTGCGGTCTTGCGGTCGTAGGCCGAGAGCTCGCGAGGTTCGCCGTCCGGGAAGTAGACGATCCTCTGCCCTTCGCGAGCGCGCCGCCACGTCGAGTAGATCCTTCCGTCGGAGCTCGCCAGGTATCCAGGCGCGCCGGGGATCGGTCGCATCTCCGGGCCGGCCAGCGTTTCCGTGCGAGATCGTCGCGCGGGGTCGACAGCGTCGAGGATGTGGATCGTGCGGTGGTAGCGCGGCCCCCAGAGGAACCACGCGTAAGCGCTCGCGTCGCACCGACCGTTGCCGGTGAAACTAGGACGCGACGCGAGCACGAAAACGCTCGATCCGTGAGCTCGGTGAAACGCGACGCGTCGTTTCCCCTCGAGGAACGCGAGACGGAGGAGGAGCGCGACGGTTCCGCCCGGCTCGACGCTTGCGAGCGCCTTCTCGGCGAACTCCTGCGCGCGCGAGTATGGCGGATTCGTGATGATGAGATCTGCCCTCGGCCAGTCGATTTCGAGCGCGTCGCCGAGAACGACCTCGTGACCCTTCGCGCGAGCCTCATCGGCGCGCTGCTCCGCGATCTCGATACCCGATACGCTCGCGGCGCGCTCGCGGAAGACGTCGAGGATCGCGCCCGAGCCGCAGCACGGATCGAGCACGCGAGCGCCGCTGACGTACGGCGCGATCGCGCGGATCACCCATTCCGGAGTCGGGTAATCGTCGAGCGGGCGACGCCGCCCCGTCGACGTCGGCGGAGGCTCGGTCCTCTTCGGGACGCTTCCGGGTACGTCCGTCTGCCCGTCAAGGCAGTCCGGATCGCTGTAGGCTGGACACGCTGCGTCCACGCCCACCAAGGCATGTGCATGCTCCACGTTTCACCTCCTCGGCGCCGATCGCGCCGGTAGAACATCAGTGGCCGCTCTTCCGCAGCTTCTCGACCGCGGCGAAGATGCGCTCGATCGCGAGAGCCCGTTGCTCGCCGCTCTTCGCGGCGACGAGCGCTTTCGCCGCGTCTATGACGGGCCTCATGTGCTCGATCTCCTCGTAGGCCTCGGTGAGCACGGTGATCGGCTCGCTCGGCGAGTACCACCGCACCCTGCGCGCCTCGAGGCGATCGAGCGCGCGCCTCCGCTCGGGCGTCATCGTATCCACGCGAGCACCCCGATGAGCCCGAACGTGAAGAGCCAGAAACCGAGCCCGAGCATGGTGAATGCGGGGTCCGTCTTCATCGGCTCCTCTTCCGCTGCGAGAACGGGCGCACCTTCGCGGTGCGCTCGATGAGATCTCGCTCACGCTCGGAGATCGGCCACGCCGAGGCGCGGACGCGACCATGCGTCCACACCTCGATCGCCTTCCGGTGCGGAAGGGTTGGCGTCGCCCGACCCTCTTCCCACGCTCGCAAAGTAGGGTGCTGCGTGTGGAGTTCTCTTGCCGCTCGACGGAATGAAATCCCGTTCTCGAGTCGAAACTCCCGAAGCAGCACCCCGGCGGGTGCTGCCGCATGGTCGTCGGATCGCATCGCCGCTAGTGATAGCTACCACTGCCACTAATTGCAAGCGGAATGTTTGCGGTAGCGGCCACTACCAGCTAGGGATCACCTATGCCTGCGCGAGTACGGGGGGCTCTCGGTCGTTACCTGCAGGAGATGCTGCCGGAGTGGCTACGCATCGACCTCGAGACGAGGCGGGGCAGTCGACCGCGAGCTGGGATGATCTCGAAGCGGGAGGCGGCCGAGCAGCTCGGCGTGTCCTATCCGTCCCTATCGCAGGTTCTCAAGGATGGCACCGGCGCGGGCACCGATTTCGAGCGTGCCGTGGCTCGATTCCGGTACGGGCGCGAGGACGTGACGCGGCTCCGCGAGGAGGCCGAGGACTGGGCGCGCGCGAACCCACCGAGGATCGTGCCAGATCGCATCGAACGTGTGCTCGAGATCGCGGCTGAGCTCGGGCGCAGCGCGAGCGACGCACTCGAGGTGACGCGTGCGCTCGCCGCGCGCACCGGAGAGATGACGGACGAGGAGATCGCTCGCGCGCTCGAGCAGTTAGACAGCGGGGGCAGGAAGCTTCCTCCCCGCGTCGTGACAGAGCTCCCAAAGGCTCCGCGCCGAAAGTAGCGTTTCCGCCGTTTCCGACGGCTCAGTCTTGCATCCGGACGGAGATTGATCCCTGATCTGGGATCCATCCGATGCTGTCCGAGTTGGAGGGGCTCGCGGAAGAGGCGTACGCGTCGGCGGGGGTGGATCCTCCGGACGTCGTTGCCCTGGCGTTCGCGCTGCTAGGGCCGGACGCGATCGTGCGCGATCAGCGTCCGATGAGCGGCCCGGCCGCGCTCGTCGGGCGGAGCATCGTCATTGCCCGCGCCGCGACGCCGTTCGACGTCGCGCACGAACTCGGGCACTTCCTCATCCGCCGTGCGGGTCTGCTCATCGAGGACGAGGAGGCCGCGGCGAACTACCTCGCCGGTGCGCTGCTCGCGCCGCGGCGTACGTTCCGCGAGGCGCTGCGCACTGTCGGGCATCGACTCCCCGAACTCGCGGAGATGTTCGCGATGACCGAGACGGCCGCCGCCCTACGCATCGGCGAGGTCGAGGGTACGCCGATCGCCGTCGTCGCGCCTCGACACGTGCGCGTGCGCGGCCCCGAGTCGTGGCAGTGGCCCGATGAGCGGACGCTGCGCGCGTGGGCTCGCGCGCGCGAACTGCCGGGGATCACGAAGATCCGGCTGCGCGACGATCCGCATCGCATCGTGCTCGCGGTGGACGAGTAGAGGCGTCGCGTGCGTCGTTTGAGAGAATCGACTTGACAGTGGTCGTGGTAGCTATCACTATCACTCGCCATGACGAACGAGACTGGGATGGTTCGCGTGGATCCCCACGCGCTCACGACGACGAACAACCGCGCTTTCGAACCTCGGGACATCACCGAGGGAATCGAGCTCGCCCGCCTGCTCAGTCAGTCGGGGCTGCTTCCGAAGAGCGCGCAGAAGCCGGAGGCTGCGTTTGCGATCATCGCGGCCGGCCGAGAGCTCGGGCTGACTGCCATGCAGTCGATCCGCTCGATCCACATCATCGACGGAAAGCCGACACTCTCGGCGGATCTCATTGCCGCGCTCGTGAAGCAGCGGTCGGACATCTGCATGTACTTCCGACTCGTCGAGAGTACCGACAAGATCGCGACGTACGAGACGCACCGTCGCGGCGAGCCTGGCCCCACGCGCATGTCATTCACGTGGGCAGACGCCGAGCGCGCCGGCGTCACGGCCAAGGACAACTGGAAGAGGTACCCTGCCGCGATGCTGAGAGCTAGGTGCATCACGGCGCTCGCGCGGGCGGTCTACCCGGATCTTGCGATGGGTATCTATGATCCTGACGAGGTCGGCGACGTCCACGACGCTCCGCTACAGGGAGGATCGGCGGAGATCGTAGAACCGAGTGACGGTGTGTTCACGGAGCTTTCGTCTCGTCTCGATGCCGCTAGAACCGTCTCGGAGCTGAACGCGGTGGCGCGCGACACCGGGAGGGCTCACCGCGATGGGAGAATCACGGATGGCCAGCTCGAATCGATCAAGGCCGCCGTGGTCCGGAGGCGCACGGAGTTGTCCGCTCAGGAGACGCCGGCAGCGGCGCCGACGAGCTCGCCTGACGTCGCGCCTTCCGAGCATCAAGACGGGGGCGCGTCGTGAGGGTCACGGCGAGCAAGGTGGGTCTCCTCAGCCTCTGTCAGTGGTGGGCGAGGCCCGAAGCGAAGTGGGAGGCACGCTCGTCGTCGGAGGCCGACAGGGGGACTCGGTTTCACAGAGCGATCGCGGCGTACATCAACGACGGAGAGATCGTCGACGTCGGCGACGACATCCGCGCGGAGTACGAGCACGCACGCGCGTGGGTGGACGACGCACGTTCGTTCGAACTCCCGATCCGTGCAGAGGTCGCCTATGCATGGGATCCTGCGACGGACACCGCCGAAGAAATCCAAACCGACGGCGAACGCGACTACTCGAGGGCCAACGGTCGACTCGCAGGCACCGCTGACATTGTCGTCGTCGTCCCTGGCGCAGGGTGTGGATACGTCTTCGACTGGAAGACCGGCGATGGGACCGGCGCGGGTCCGCAACTGCGCTCGCTGGCGCTCATGCTCGCGAGAGCGCACGGCCTGCGGTGGGTCCGCGTCACGGCACTCGAGGTGAGGCCGGACGGAATCGTCGAAGCCGTCGACGAGGAGCTCGACGAATTCGACCTTTCGGTGATCGCCGGTGATCTTGCCGAGCAGATCGCGGCCATCGAGGACGCGGAGCCCCAGCCGGGGAGCCACTGCGGTGAGCTGTACTGCCCGGCTCGAGC
>CALBZE010000112.1 GCA_937889645.1 uncultured bacterium | reverse complement strand
GCAGGGGCCGGTCCCCGCCGGCCGCGTCAGCGGCCGGCCGTCTCCCGCGCCGCGTGAGCGGCGCCGGCCCCCGCCGGCGAACAGCCGGCCGTCCCCGCGCGCCGAAGGCGCGCCCTCTCACGCCACCGCACACCAATCCCGCCACCCCATCCCTTCCAGCGCCGACCGGATCTCCTCCCGCGCCCCCTCCTGCCCAACCGCAGCCACCACGAACGCGCCGACGAACGCACCCAACCCCTCCGGTGCCACCACCGGCGCACCGTGGATCGTCTGCCCGATCTTTCGCGGGTCGAGGTCGACGAAGGCGCGGAGGGTTTCTCGCTGGGCGATCAGTTCCCTTGCGAACGCCTTCCCGACCGGCCCGGCGCCCCAGACGACGACGCCGTCCTTGCCGACCAGGTGCGTGCGGCGCAGGTGGTGGACCTTGCAGCGGCGGAACGCGTCGGGCGAGTAGCGCGGGTCGGTGCGGGAGGCGCGGGTCTCCCCCTCACGCCAGTGCAGCAGCACGTCCGGCACGTTCGCCAGGCGATGCCCGGCGCTCCACAGGCGCAGTACCAGGTCGTAGTCCTCGGGCCACCCCATGTCGCGGTAGCCGCCGACCTCGAGGAGCGCGGCGCGGCGAGCCATGAGCGCGGGGTGCGCGATCGGGCACTCGACGAAGATGTCGCGGGCGATGTCGTCGGGCGTTACGAGCGAGTTGAGCCAGCGCTCGTAGCGGCGCGCGCCGTCGCGGACGATCTCATCGGGGAAGTAGTGGACGCGGGTGCCGCAGGCGGCGATGTCGGGGTGGGCGTCCAGAAAGGCGACCTGCTTCTCCAGCCGCGTCGGCTCGGCGACGTCGTCGGCGTCCATGCGGGCGACCAGTACGCCGCGCGCCGCGTCGAGCCCGGCGTTCAGCGCGGCGACGAGGCCGCGGACGGGCGGGCGCAGCACGCGCACCCGCCCGTCGCGACGGGCCCATGCGTCGAGGAGTTCCGGCGTCGCATCGCTCGAGCCGTCGTCGACGGCGACGACCTCGTAGTCCGCGAACGTCTGCGCCTCGAGCGACGCGATCGTCTCGGGGAGCCGTGCCGCTGCATTGCGGCACGGCATCAGGATCGAGACGCGCGGCAAGTCGCCTACCGGATCTCCTTCAGCTCGACCGAGATCGGCTGGCCGACGACCTCCTGCTTGAGCACGATGTGCGGCCCGTCCTTGCGGACGAACAGCCGCACCGGCATCGGGCCGCCGGTGACCTCGACCTCGTATGCGTCGAACTCGCCCGCGCCGACCGTGACCTTCGACTCGCCCACGACCTTGAACTCGAGCGGGAGGATCGTCCCCGCCTGCCCATTCACGGACGGGACGCGGAACTGCTTCGTCGTGGCGAGGTCGGTGACCATGACGACGAAGACCTCCATCCCGGGGAAGATCATCCCCGGCACGGCGTCGAGCGAGATCTCCATCGGCGCCGGCGCGCCAGGCATCTCCAGCGAGCCGACGACCTTGTCGCCTTCCAGCCGCAGCTCGCTGCGGGCGGTCTGCGGGCCCGCCTTCGCCTCGGTTTTCGCGAAGAGCGGCCGGAACGTCGCGGCCTCGAAGGCGACCTCTTCCGTGTTCTCCGTCCCCATCGCGGCCACGTGGTTGGTGACGCGAACCGCGCTCACGCCGTTGACGTCCTCGCGCACGACCGTCGTCGTGGACTGCGCGACGACGTTCCCCTGGAACTTGAGGTCGTAGACCCACGTCGCCGGCTCGATCGCCGAGCCGTCGAAAGCGATGTCGGCGCCGCGGACCTCGAGCGCCGAGCGGTCGAGCGGGTTGCCGTCGGCGTCCACCAGCCGGACGGGCCCGAACTTCGCGACTTTGTCGAGGATCTGCGTCGCGTCGCCCACGACGACCACGACGGCGCGGTCGGGCCGGATGTGCTCGCGCGCGACGCGCTGCACGTCCGCCGCGGTCACGGCCGCGACCCGGTCGCGGTAGCGGGCGAGGTGGTCGTCGGGCAGGCCGAGCAGCCGCGTGCTCGCGATCTGCCCCGCAACCTGCTGCGGCGTCTCGATCGAGAGCGGGAACGACCCGGTCATGTAGTTCCGCGCGGTCTCGAGGTCGGAGGCCGGGACCGGCTGGTCGCGCAGTCGGCCGATCAGCCGGAAGAACTCCTCGAGCGCGCTGTCGGCGACCTCGTTCCGCACCTCGGCGCCCGCCTGGAAGTAGCCGGGCTCGATCTTCTGGGACGCGCTCACGTACGCGCCGTACGTGTAGCCCTTCTCCTGGCGCAGCGTCTGGAAGAACCAGCCGGTCGTCCCGCCGCCCAGGATCTGGGTGGCGACGTCGAGCGCGATCCAGTCGCGGTGCGTCGCCGGCGGCATCAGGTGCCCGAACCGGATCACCGCCTGCACGGTGCCGGGCTTGTGCACGAACACGATCTCGCGGGCGTTGCGCTCCGGCGGCGCAGGGAGCGACGCCTTGGACGGTGCGCGGCCGGACCAGTCGCCGAAGTGCCGCTCGATGCGGCGGACGACGTCGTCCGGGCTCACGTCGCCGGCCACGACGAAGAGGGCGTTGCCGGGCCGGAAGTGCTCGCGGTGGAACGCCACCAGGTCGTCCCGCGTGATCGCGCGGAGCGACTCGGGCGTCTCGGAGACGCCGTACGGGTGGTCGCCGTAGATCTCGGCCATGAAGCGGCGCGCGGCGAGGTACCCGGGCGAACCGAGATTCGCCTGAAGCCCCGAGATCGCGCGGGTGCGCTCGGTCTCGAGTTCTTCCTCGGGGAACGTCGGGTTGCGCACGACGTCGCTCATGAGCACGAGCGCCGTGTCGACGAACTCCGTCAGCACCGTCGAGCCGATGCTGATCCAGTCGGTCCCCGCCGACGCGACGAGGCTGCCGCCGACGAAGTCGATCGACTCCGCGATCTGGTCCGCCGTCCGCGTGCTCGTGCCCTTGTTCAGCACCGCGGCGACCATCGACGCGGTGCCCGCCTTCCCGGCCGGGTCGTGCTTCGCGCCGCTCACGATCGCCAGGTTCAGCGACACGACCGGCATCTCGTGGTTCTCGACGACGATGATCCGCACGCCGTTGCGGAGCGTCCGTTCGTGATACTCCGGGAACGCGACCGGCTTCTCGGGGAGCGGCGCCGGCGGCGCCTCCTTCCGCCTCGTCTCCTGCGCGTCCGCCGTCGCCGGGAGGCAGACCGTGAGGAGCGTCCAGACGACGAGCGCTCCGTTCCTGATCCTCTTCATCCGTGCCTCCTTACTCGGTGCCGTCCGCGGCGTCCGACGCGGACGTCGCCTGCGCCGGGACCACCGTCATGACCGTCCGGTTCGCTTGCGTCAGATACTTCCTCGCGACCGCCGCGATGTCCGCCACGGTGACCGCCATGTAGCGGTCGAGGTCGCGGTTGATCTCCGCGGGATCGCCGTGATAGCGGCGGAAATGGTGCAGCGCGTCGGTCCGCGCGAACACCGTCTGGTACTGCATGATCTGGATCGCACGGAGCTGGTTCTGGGCCTTGCGCAGCTCGCGCTCGGTCACCCCGTCGCGCAGGAGCTTCTCGATCTCGTCGAGGATCAGCGCCTCGAGCCGCTCCGGCGAGACGTCCTGGTTGGGCAGCGCGTAGAACATGAACATCCCCGGCCCCAGCCGGCTGTTCAGCCCGGCGCCCACGAAGAGCGCGGCCTTCTCGTCCTTCACCAGCCGCCGGTGCAGCCGGCTCGACTCGCCCGTGCTGAAGATGCTCGCGAGCAGCTCCAGCGCGTACGTGTCCGCATGGTCGTGCGGCGGAATGTTGAACGCCATCGCGAGGAGCGGCAGCGTCGCGAGCTTGTCCTCGACGACGACGCGGCGCTCGCCGTCCGTCCGCGGCGTCGGCGTCGGCGGCGGGAGCGGCGCCATCTCCGGCCCGCGCGGAATGTCGCCGAAGTACTGCTCGGCCAGCTTCCGCACCTCGTCCACCGTGACCGCGCCAGCGACCACGATCGTCGCGTTGTTCGGGACGTAGTAGCGCCGGTAGAACTCGCGGACGTCGTCGACCGTCGCCGCGTCCAGGTCCGCCATCGACCCGATCGCCGAGTGGTCGTACGGCTCCCAGTCGTTGGCCAGCGTGTCGAGCGTCTCCACCAACGCGGCGACGTAGGGCTGGTTCTCGTACCGGAGCCGGCGCTCCTCCTTCACGACCTCGCGTTCACGATGGAAATTCTCTTCCGTGACCTGGAGCTTCGCCATCCGCTCCCGGTGCGTCCAGAACGAGAGGTTCAGCCGGTTCGCCGGTAGGATCTCGAAGTAGTTGGTGCGGTCCTGGCTCGTCGTGCCGTTGAACTCGCCCCCCGCCGCCGGGATCAGCCGCATCACCTCGCCCTGGTCCAGGTTCTCCGTCTCCTGGAAGAGCATGTGCTCGAAGAGGTGGGCGAACCCCGACCGCCCCTCCGCCTCGTGCGCGCTGCCGACGTCGTACCAGACGTTGACCGCGACGATCGGCGTCGAGTGGTCCTCGTGCACGATCACGCGAAGTCCGTTGGGTAGCGTGAATTCCTGGAATTCGATCCGCGGAGCCGTCTGCGCGGCCGCGGCGGTCGCCGCCCCGAGCACCAGCGCGGCGGCTCCAAGCGTGCGGATGATCATTCAGGCCTCCGTCGTGGTGGGCATGCCAATGGGCTGGTAAAGGGTACCGGAAGCAAGTTGGGGAGTCAAGCGGGTTTGCGGGGATGGGCGCGCCCTCGGCGCGCGGGGGC
>CALBZE010000111.1 GCA_937889645.1 uncultured bacterium | reverse complement strand
CCTCCTGGCCGCCTGATTAAGCCAGGGACTTGTCCAATGAACCGGGGGCGCTACAATTTCTCCTTCCTGGCCTCCTGCTCGTCCAGCCACCTCAAGAACTCTTCCGGGTCCACGTCGCTATCGATCATGCGCCGCAGGGCAACACCGAAGACCGGATCTGCGGAGGCCCGCCGCTTGATTTCACTGATCGGCGGACGCGTGTCGTACGTTGCAAGTTCGTCCTTCGTGGTACCAAGCTGCTTAGCGATTCTTTCCAAAATGGCATCCGACGGGTACCGTCGGCCTAGTTCCACGTCCGACATGAATGCCGCAGACACTCCAAGCACTTGCGCAAGCTCCCGCAATGACATGTCTTTCGCCTCACGGAGCTCTCGAATTCGCTCACCGAGGGTCTTCATATGTCCGCTAATGTAAGCTGACGTACAAAAGCAGTCAAGAGGCACAAGACAGCCCCCCCCCTGCCTGCCCGCAAAGGCTGTTCCCAGTTCCTACTCAGTCGGAGAGTCACCTGATAGCGTCTCCCGGCGTCCTGGCAGTGCATGGGCTTGACCTACGCCACCCCCAACCCCTTCCTCGCCGCCATGATCGGATCCGAATAGAAGATCGGATCCACGTGCTCCATGATATCGGGGTCCACCTCCAGGAAGTGGCGCTTGTTCTCGATCGGGATGAGTGCGCGACGCGCGCCGTTGTCCTTGGCGAGCTGGAGCGGCTCGGTCAGGGTGTGTACGGGCTTGGGGTTGCCGTGGATGCTCATGTCGCCGAGGATGACTAGCCCGGGTTGGGCGGGCTTCTTCTGGAGCGCCGAGTACATCGCGACGAAGAAGGCGACCCCGATCTCGCCGGCGTCCTTGCGGTTGAGGAGGTCGACGACCTCGACGTGGAAGTCGGAGTTGTCGATCATCGGCCCGACGCCGAGTTCGACTTTGTGGGCCTTGATGTAGTCGAAGGCGCGCTTGATCGACTCGCGCATCTCGGTGCTCGCGCCGCCGCTCATGGAAAGTTTGCCGGTTCCGGCCGATGTGCCGACCTCGATGCGGTAGAGGCAGACTCGACCGTTGGGCGAGACAGCGCAGGCGTAGACCGATCCCGGTGCGAGCGGATCGGTCGAGATGAGGCCGCGCCCGCCCTCTTCGGGAACACCGACGAAGGTTTCCTCGCGGGTCTCGAGATCGACGAAGGAGAAACTGGTCTGGGCGTACTCGAACCCGCCCATCTTCTTGAGTTGCTCCTTCACGCGGCGCCTGGCTTCCAGAGCGATCGCCAAATACTCCTGCATCTCCTCCTTGGTGCACTCGCCCGAGGGGTGGAGGAGCTTCAGGTACCCCGAGATCGTCTTCCGGACGGCCTTGACGTCACGAGTGTTCAGATGGCTGCCGAAATCGAAGTAGCGGTCGACGCGTTCAGTGTAATTCGCCTGCCGCAGGTACCGTAGCGCTTCCGCGAGGTAGTCGACGACGAAGCCGTAACGGTCCGTCAGCAGGTCGTTCCGCATCTTCGGCATCTCCCACCCCGGGAGATAGAAGTGCATGCGGTCGAGGAAGGCGAGGTCGTCGCGGATCGTCGACGGCATGGGCATGAAGAGGTGCGACGTGCGCGTCAGGACATCGACCGGCTGGTTGATATTGCCGAACAGGGCGATCGAGGCGTGGCCCTCGAGCGTCTCCCGATCACGGGCGAAGCGGCCGGACTCGCAGTACGTCTTGAGGGTGGTCACGACCTCTTTGTCCATCTTGTCGAGGTCGGCAACCTCGTCGAAACCGACCGCATCCCACTTCCCGACCAGCCCGACTTCACGGCGGTTGATGTTGTAGAACAACCGCGCGACGGTGGTACCGCCGGTGAGGAGGATCGTGTAGGGCGAGATCTCCTGATAGACATACGACTTGCCGGTCCCACGGGGGCCGAGCTCGACGAAGTTGTAATTCCGTTCGCACATCGGGATCAGCCGCGCCAGGAGGAGGAGCTTGAGGCGCCGGCTGAACTGACTCGGCTCGAGCCCGATGCTGCGGACGAGGAGATCTAGCCATTCGTCCGTCGTGAATTGGGCTCGCCCCTCGAGGTATTCGTCGAAGGAAAAGCTCGCGAGCTGGATCGGCTTGATCTCGTCGATCCAGAACGGGCTCTTCTTCCCCGACGCCGATTCGTCGTACATGTGCCGGATCTCGACCTGGGCCCAGATCCCGCCCAGGAGGAGCCGGTCGTAGACCGTGACGTACGATTCGGGGACGTGCACGTACGCGTGCCCGAAGTTGGTCAGCTCGGCCCAGTACTTGTCGTCGCTGGAGTGATACTTGACCTTGATCTTGTCGATGAAGCGGTGGCTCCCCTTCTCACGCACCAGCGATTGTGCACGGTTCGCCTCGTCCGGGCGAACGTAATTCTCCCGGAGTGTCTTCTCCACCGCTTGGAGGCCGAGCTGGATCGTCTGCTCGTCGTCCGAGGCGCAGTACTTACCGAGGAGGTATTCGAGGACGAAGACCGGCACATTCGCGCCGACCTTTACCTTCCGGACCAGATCTTTACGGACGACCTTGCCGGCGAAGACCTCGTTGACCTTGATGTCAAGCGGGTCCCGCACGGCCAAAGCGTGTTCAGAATGCGAGGTCATACTTCACTTTCCTCCGCAGGATCGTCTCGCCCGCATCGACATCGGCGACCACCAATTCGAACTCGCCAGTCCCCGTCGGTTCTGCCGCGAGGTAGATGATGAGGACGCTCGACCCACCGGCCGGGAGCTCGACCTCGCCGCCGGCCTCGACGAAGCCTTCGGTGGCCTGGATCGTACTCCCGATAACCTGGTCGTCCTTCACCGCGGTCACACGGTAGCGTCGCGGTGGCGAGTCCTGGCCGAAAAGGTCTCCGTCGACACTCAGCTGGACCTGGAAAATGGTGTTCGTGACCTTGGAACCACCTTTCAACTCGAGTGTCACCGTAGGCCTACCCGCTTCGGCCCCACGCACGGCCGGGGTGTAGCGCAGGAGAGGGACAACGAGCTCCTGCGGCGAGAGGCCGCCGTGATGATACATCGTATTGCCGGGGGCACGGAATACGTTGATGCCGCGCGGGAATGCAAGTTCGAGATCACCCTGGAGCCCCAGGTCGGCCGCCCGGAAAACAGCGTGATTCGGGCCCCTACCAAGATGCCTCCCGACGACACACCGGCGGTGGGCCTCCACGATCTCGCCTTGCGGCAGATCCAGCTTCATTGCCTCGTCGATGTCGTCGCGCAGGAGGAAGCCGTGATCGGCGGTGATGACGAAGAGCGAGAATCCGAGGTTCGTCAGCCGCGCGATCGCCATCTGGAGATCGGGGATCACCTGCCCCATGCTCATCCGCGCCTGGCGGAAGTTGTCCAGCTCGCCGATGGCATCGAGCTCCTGAGACCGTAACACGACGAGGTCCGCGTTCCCGATCTTCCTCTCGAGTTGTGAGGCGTTCTTCGAGAGACAGAAATCAAGTGTGATGTCGACGATACGGGCGCCGAACGTCGATTCGAACTTCTTGCGGCGTTGCTCGATCGTGGGGAGGTCCATCCCGTCGATCCGGGCCACGAGGGAACCAGAGCGAACGACCAACTGGATCCCCTTCTCGGCGCCTGGCACCAAAGCCGCCATCCCGATTTTCGTAAGCGTCGGCGGAGTCGCGCAGGCGTACGACAACTCCACCTCCCCCGACGTCGCGAGGAGCTCGGCCAACTCCTGGGCCATCTCGTAGCGGAGCGCGTCGGCGAGGACAAAAACGACTCGGTGTCCGGTCCCATCCGGGCGGCGGAGGAAGGGCGCCACGGCGGTGTGGAAGATATCGGTCTGGAGCGGAACGTCGGCGAGCTCGTTCGGCGCTGCACTTGCCCGGTCCCAGAAACGCTCGGCGATGAGCTGTTCGGCCTGCTGCCCCCGGTCTCGGGCGAGCAGGACGACCTCCTCGAGCGGCCGATGATCGATCAGCTTCCCGCTCAGCGCGTCGAGCGAGCGAAGCAGCCGGTCGACGCGCCACCCTGCCTCTTCACCCGGCCCGGCATACCATTCCAGCCACTCGCGGACCGTCGCATGCTTCCCGGGGATGGCGGCGATCGCCCGTTCCGCGGTGAGGCGTAACTCGATGGCCAGGGACAAGACCTGCCAACGAGATTTGAATCTCTCGTCGGTCGAGACCCAGAAGGATCGGCTCCGCTGCGCGACCCATTCGCGAGCCTCCTCCCAATGGCCACTCGTCGCGAGGTGACGAGCGTGGTCGAGTGCGGCCTCCGCCTGGAACTCGAACGTGTCGAACGCGCCGAGCCGCTCGGGCGCGTAGTCGATCTCACGGAGTCCGAAGAGGCTCTCCGCCGCACGGGCCCACTCGCGGTACTCTGTCTCGAGGGCCTTCGATTCCCGCAAACGCGTGGCGAGGTTCCGACAGGCCGCGAGCTGGGCGGGGTGCTCCGGCACGGTCAGGTGCGCGAGCTCTCGGGGCCGCTCTCCGAGGTCGGACAGGAATTCGTGAAGGAGCACACGTTGCGCAAACGCATCCCGGACCTTCCCGGGCGAGCGCAGTTCGGGCGCGATCGCCACGCCGAAGGTACGTTCGAGCACCTCCCTGAGCGCTGGAAGGAGCCTGTGCTCTTTCAACGCCTCCAGGTAATTCTCGTCGCGGAGGAAGAGGTAGCCGACCTCCTGCGGTCCCACACGGCCGAAGACCGTCGTCAGCGGACCGATGTCTTCCTCACCTGCCGCGACCTCGTCCAACCGCTCGAGGGTCATCCCCTCGACCGAGAGCCACTGCTCGATCTTCTCGGGCGGGACCTTGTCCGCGAGCGCCTGCCGAGCCACGGCGTCGAGGCCGTCGGAGAAGACCGTCCCCACGACCTCGACCGGGAGGAGGATGTTCTTCTTCGGATCCAGCGGCGCGCGGGGGATGTAGAGGAGGAGCTGCTCGCTCGCCGGCTTCCCGTCACGTAACGAGGCGAGAAGGTCTTCGGCATCGCGCCGGAGACCGAAGTAGCTCCCCTCGTACGTCAGGATACGGGTCCTCGGGATCTGGAGCGACCGCACGAACGACTCGAACGCCCCTGCAGCGTCGTACCAGACGACGACCTGATGGGCGCGGAGCTCCGTCGCGAGCTTGTTCCTCAGGTACTGCGAAATCGGTCCCATTTCAGCGAATCGGCATCCGTGGGTGGCCGACCGTCACGGGCCAGCCACATTCTGGCCCGTCCTCCCCGATCAGTCCAGCCCGTGGGCGATGGCGAGGCTCTTGTCGGTCTTGCACTTCTCCCTGACCCGATCGGGCCAGT
>CALBZE010000110.1 GCA_937889645.1 uncultured bacterium | reverse complement strand
CCGATCTTTCGCGCCGCCACGGGCCTCCCCCGGCAAAGCCCGGGCCGTCAGCCCGCGCGCCTACCCCTTTCCCACGCGACCGCGTCGCCGCGCAAAATCACCTCACCCCCACCAACTCCGCCGTCGCCGCGCGGATGTGCGCCGTCGCCGCCTCCACGCGCCGCGCCAGGTCCTCGGCCTCGCGCCGCGTCCGCTCCCGGTCGCCCGCGCGGATCGCCTCCGCGATCCCCGGCAGCGCGATCGTCGCGTAGCCGTTCCGGTAGTCGGACGCGAAGATCAGGTTGCGGAACCACGGCCGGCCGACCAGCCCCTCCTCCCGCGTGAGCGACCGCTCGACCTGCATGAGGTGCCGGTTCGCCGCGTCGAACGCGCTCGCCTCCCCCGCCGTCGCGGCCTTCGCCTCGCCGGCGGGCGCCGCCTTCGTCTCACCGGCCAGCGCCGCGTCCCGCGCCGCCGCGAACGTGTCCGCGGCCTCGGCCATCAGCGCCAGCGCCCGGTCGAGCCCCGCGAGCCCGACGTCGCCCAGCCCTCTCTCGCCCGCCTGGATCGCGAGCCGCGCGACGATGCCGCGCAGCTCCCTCGCGAACTCGGCGTAGTCGTACGGCAATACCTCCGCGTTCGCCAGCCGCAGCGCCGCGACCGCGGTCAGCTCCGCCGTCGCCGCGTGGTAGAGAAAGCCGGGGTCGACGTGCTTCGCCATCCACGCATACGTGTCGTGCCCGCCGTGGTACTGCGTGCCGTTCCCGCCAAAGCCCCACCCCGCGCTCGGGATCCCGAGATGGTTGTAGAACGGCGCGAAGTCGCTCCCGCCGCCCAGGTTGCCGAGCGATACCTCCGCCGTGTCGAGCGGCGCCGCCCGCTCGCGCCAGCGCTCGTAGACCGTCCCGCCCGCCGGGTCCGGGACCGCCCGCGCGACATCCCGCACCAGCGACTTCAGCGACGGCGACGCGGCCGCACCGAAGACCGGGCCGCCCGCCACGCCGTCCTGGTTCAGGTAGGCGACGGCCTTCGCACCCAGCTCCGCGGCCATCTCCTCGACCCACTCGACGGACCCGATCAGACCCCACTCCTCCGCATCCCACGTCGCGAAGACGATCGTGCGACGCGGCGGCATCCCCGCCTTCGCCAGCTCCGCGACCGCGCGCGCCGCGGCCAGCACCGAAGCCGTGCCGCTCACGTTGTCGGACGCGCCAGCGTTCCACGAGTCGCGATGCCCGCCGACGATCACCCACTCGTCCGGCAGTTCCGCACCCGGGATCCACGCCAGGGTGTTCCAAATGTCCTTGTAGGCGTTGGTCTCACGGTCGTCCGCGACCTTCATCCGCACCCGCACCGGGCCCGGCCCGACGTGGTAGCGGAACGGCAGCGCGCCCTGCCAACCCTGCTCCGGCAACTCCGCGCCCCGCAGCGCCTGCAGAATCGGCTCGGCCACCGTCGCCGAGATCGTGAGCACAGGGATCGACGGCAGGTCGAACCCTTCCGTGCTCCCCGGCGCGACGCGGTGCGCACCCTCGACGCTCGCCCAGCCGGGCGTCGTCGGGTCGCCCGAGCCGTTCATCACGCTCCCCCGCTGCGCCGACGTCGGGTGACGCCAACCGCCCTCGGGGTAGACGTCGCCGCGGTACCAGCCGTCGTCGAACGGGTCGGTGTAGATCAGCACGCCGACCGCGCCGTGCTGCTCGGCCAGCCGCGACTTGATCCCCCGGTACGACCGCCCGAAGCGCGCGATCACGATCTTCCCCTCGACGCTCACACCCGCCGCCGCCAGCGCCTCGTAATCCTCATGCAGCCCGTAGTTCACGTAGACGACCTCGGCCTCGACCTCGCCCGTGCCCGAGTACCCGAGCACCCACGGGTACTGCGGCAACGCGCTCTCCGGATCGCCCTCGACCGGCTCCTCCGCTAGCGTGAAGCGACGCCGCTCCGGCGCCGTCATCTCCAGCGACGCCTCCGTCGGCCACGGCAGATAGACCCGGTACGCCTTCGACTCGCTCTCGAGCCCCCACGACCGCGTCTGCTCGAGGACCCAATCCCTCGTCCGCGCCTGCGCCGCCGACCCCGCGACGTGCACCTCCCGCGTCAGCGCATAGCTCATCGAGTCCAGCAGCGCCGGCTCGATCACCGCCAGGACATACCGCTCAATATGCTGTTGCCGGGCGGCCGCCGCGGGCGAGAAGCCCGTGATATCCGACCACACCGGCCGCGTCGCCCGCGCCTGACCCGAACCGTTCGGCCGCTGGCCGAACACGGGCGCCGGAACCGAAATCGCCCCCGCGGCAACGAGCACGAGGGCGACGACGAGTCGGGCGCGCCACGCGCCCGGACGAACGAAACGAATGCCCCAACGGGCGATGCTGGACGATGCTGTCTGCTTGCGGACCCGCCGGGCGCTCGCGCTCCGCGGCGCTCCGGCCGATGAGGGATGGCTTCGCTCCATGACTCTGCTCGATCGTCGGAACCGTCGGTGGGAACGACGGCTACATTACCCCGACGCCGCGCGGCGTGCAAGCGGAACGCCCGCGCGATCCCCCGACGGTTTCCCAAACCTGATCCAGGCGATATCTTCCCCTCGCTCCGAACAACTCGGGACGCGGGGCGACCGCCCGGACTCCCCGCACGACGGTGCGATCTTCCGGACGCCCGCGCCGCGGGCCGATCGCCCGGGCGCCCCGCACGTTCGACGACCGAACCCGACCCCGACCACGTCCATGCCCCAGACGATCGTCCAGGTCGACGCGTTCACCGACCGCCCGTTCAGCGGCAACCCCGCCGCCGTCTGCATCCTCCCCGGCCCGCGTGACGAGTCGTGGATGCAGGCCGTCGCCCGGGAGATGAATCTGTCGGAGACCGCGTTCCTGCACCCCGAGGCGGACGGCTACCGCCTCCGATGGTTCACGCCCGCGGTCGAGGTCGATCTCTGCGGCCACGCGACCCTCGCCAGCGCCCATGTGCTCTGGGAGGACGGCCACCTGGCTCCAGGCGACGTCGCGCGATTCCACACCCGCAGCGGTCTCCTGACCGCCCGCCGCGACGGCGATTGGATCGAGCTGGATTTCCCGGCGATCCCGGACGCCCCTACCGACCCGCCGGACGAGCTCGCCCGCGCGCTCGGCGCCGAGCCGCGCTACGTCGGACGCAGCCGCTTCGATCTCGTAGTCGAGCTGGGCGACGAGGCGACGGTCCGCTCGCTCCAGCCCGACCTCGCGCTGCTGCGACGCATCGACGCCCGCGGCATCATCGTGACCGCCCGCGCCGACCGCGGCGAGTTCGACTTCGTCTCCCGCTTCTTCGGCCCGCGCGTCGGCGTCGACGAGGACCCGGTCACGGGATCCGCGCACTGCGTGCTCGGACCGTACTGGCAGAAGCGACTGAATCGCAACGAGTTCCGCGCCTACCAGGCCTCGCCGCGCGGAGGCGTCGTGCGCGTCGCCGTCGACGGCGACCGCGTCCGCCTCGCCGGCCGCGCCGTCACGGTGCTGCGCGGAGAACTGCTCGGTTGATCTCGACACAGCGTCACCGCCACCGATCACAAAGGAGAGATCCGATGCGTGACCGACTCGCCCCCACGCCCCCGACGACGCTCTCGTCGCTGATCCTGGCGACGCTGGTCGCCGCCTGCGGCGCCGGCGCCGGCAACGATCAGGCGGCCTTTGTCACCCGCCTCGGAAACGACACCGTCGCCGTGGAACGCTTCACGCGCACGCCGGAAGGGATGCGCGCAGAGGTCGTCGTCCGCGTCCCGCGCACCAGCCTGCGGGTCTACGACGTCCGCTTCGACGAGACCGGCAAGCCCACGTCGATGACCGTGGAGACCTACGACCCGTCCGCCGGCCTCGGCTCCGAGCCGACCGAGCGCAACAAGGTCTCGCTCGCCGAGGGGTCGGGGATCCCGTTCATCGACTACGTGCACTGGCCCTTCGAGCTGATGGTCGAACGCGCGCACGCCGCGGAGAGCGACTCGCTGACCCTCGACCTCGTCGCCGGGCGCCGCACGCTCCCGTTCCGCATGGCGCGCGTCGGAGCCGGCCGCTTCACCGCCACGCACCCCAGCCGCGGGACCATGGACATCGAGGCCGACCGCCAGGGCCGGCTCACCATGCTCGACGCGTCCAAGACGACCCGCGCACTCCGCGTCGAGCGGCAGCGGACCGTCGACGTCGACGCCCTCGCCCGATCCTTCGCCGCCCGCGACGCCGAGGGCAAGGCGATGGGCGAACTCTCGGGCCGCGGTGAATCGACCACGATCGTCCATGGCGCCTCGATCTCCCTCGACTGGGGCCGCCCCATGAAGCGCGGCCGCGAGATCTTCGGCGCGCTCGTCCCCTGGGAAAAGGTCTGGCGCACCGGCGCCAACCAGGCCACGCACATCACGACCAGCCACGACCTCCTGGTCGGCGACGCAGTAATCCCCGCGGGAACCTACACCCTCTTCTCCATCCCGCGCCCCGACCGCTGGACGCTCATCGTGAACAAGCGCACCCAGATCAACGGCCAGTCCTACGACCCGGAGCACGACCTCGTCCACCTCGACATGCAAACCCGCACGCTCGATGACGTCGTCGAGGCCTTCACGATCCTGGTCGACGAAACCCCCGAAGGCGGCGTCCTCCGCCTCCAGTGGGACCGGACCGAGGCCTACCTCCCCTTCCGCGTGCGCAGCTGACGCACGCGCCCGCGTGCCCGCGCACCCGGCCCGATCCGCGCCCCCGGCCCGATCCGCGACTCCGGGCGATCCACGACCCCGGGCGATCCGCGACCCTGGGCGAGACACCAGAGGCGGCCATGCCCAACCCTGGGTATGGTCGCCTCTGCTTTCACTGACCTCACCCCGCCGCGCCGCATCCCGGATTTTCGGATGGGACACGGCCCCGCCGAGAGCCGGCGTCTGCCGGACCAACCCCACCTTCACCCCCGCCAACCCGTCGCGCTCTGTCTGCAGGAATTGTTGGTGAGGTGACACGGCGTGGGATCGTCCCGGTCGGCTGGCCCGCGGCCACACACCTGGCCCCGCCCCGGCATTCGGTCCACGAACCGGCCGTGGGCGCATGCATGATCTGGCCGCCGTCCCTCGTCTCACGACACGACCCGCCTGTCTGCGGCTTGCCCTTCCCCGAGTCGGGAGGCTCTCACCACCCCGCGCCCGGCAACTCACACCGCCCGGCCGGCGAAGACCACCGTGCGTCGGCGTTTGCCCCGTCCCACGCCACTACGGGAATCGACCCACGATCACATGCGCGAGCGTTCGGGAGCGTGGGCGGCGAGCGTCGACCAGGCGGAACCAGAGGAGATAGTGCGGAAGGTACCGCGTGGCGACGCCGCGGAAGCGATTCAGCGCGTTCTCGAGGCGCCAGACGTACGCCAGCCCCGGATCGACGGGGGAGCCCCACTGCGCGTCCGGATCGGAACCGGGCCGGACGCGCCAGCGCCGTTCGCGGACGGTGATCGCGACCCGGTCGCTCGCGGCCCGGCGTCGCCAGGCGATCCCGCGCGACCGCGCGTAGCGCGCCACCGCGCATGCCGGCCCCTCGCGGGTCGTGAGGACGGCACCGGGGGCGAGCCGGCCCTCGAGCACCGCGGCGATGTCGCTGGGGCACGGCCGATTCGGGGCGACCACCGTCACGATGTCACTCGGGTACGGCCGGTTCGCGCCAACCACCGCGCCGACCGCCGTCCGGTTGCGGTCGACCGCGACGAAGACCCGTGCGACGGCGGGCTGCTGGAACGCGAGGCCGCGCACGCCTCGACGCCGCGGCTCGCGACGCAGTCGCCTGCTCCCCTTCTCGGAATGGGCGAACCACGTCTCCTCGGTGACGACGTCGCCTACCAGCACCCCGTGCTCGTCCGCGAGGAGTGCGGCCAGGAGGCGATGCCTCCACCGAAACGCCGTGTCCTTGTGGATCCCGAGGCGCCTGGCGGTCGCACGCACGCTCAGCCCGGCGACGAGGCACGCGCAGAACCCCGCCCAACGATCGAGCCGCTTCACGAACACGAGCGGCGTGCCCGTCAGGTCGCTGAACGTGCGACGGCAGTCGAGGCACCGACGACGTCGCCTGCCGCGATACCCGCCCCAACGCTGGGTCCGCGCGCTGCCGCAGCGCGGGCACGTCGCGCCCCGCGCGGTTCGCGCCGCCCGGAGCCTCTCCAGCAACGCCACCTCGCGGCGGCGAGGCGCTCGGGGCGGGACGGCGGGGCGCCCGGGCGACGCGGGATTGGCTCCCCATCCTTCGGAGCTTCGCGAACGGAGCGGCGCATCCATCGGCGTACCTGGCGCTGCCGGTCGATCGATCGACTGCGACACCAGGATGGCCGCGGCGGCCGGGCAATGCCATGGCAAGATGCCCCAGTTCGATACGGAGTTGGGACCCGAGGTGCGTCCGGACCGGAGGGGCGTCCAGACCGGTGGGCCGTCCGGACCGGTGGGCGTCGGGACGGGAGGCCTTTGGGACCGGAGGCCGTTGCGACCGGATAAAACCGAGACCATGGATCGCTGGGACCGGAGATAGCCGGGCCCCAAGGGGAGTCGGCACCGAAGAGAGGTGATACCGAAGGGAAGGCGGGACCGGAGAGAGCTGAGACCGAAGGGGAGGGGAGACCGGCGAGACCTGAGACCGAAGGGGAGGCGAGACCGGAGCCGGCGGCGCCCGATCGCGCAACCGGGGCCACTGCGCGTCGCCCGCGGCCCTCGACCAACAATTCCTGCAGACAGAGCGCGACGGTTGGGTTGGGGAAGGTTGGCGAACGTCCGAGGGGTGGCGGGCGGCGGTTGCGGCGCGCCCGGCAAACATTTGGGGAGGCGGGATCACTGCCCAAGTCGTTGAAGGAACGAGCGGCGTTTCGGACCGCCACGAGGCGCGCGGACCCGGCTTCAGCCGGCCGCAGTCGGGCTCAGCCGGCCTTCGGCTGGTCGCCCGGCGACGAGGAGTCGGCGGGCCGGGCGGCGCGCACCGCGTCGTCGCCGAAGACCAGACCGGTGCCGGCGGCCTGAGCGGCGAGGATCGCGCGCATGCGTTCGATCTCCTCGTCGGTGCGGCCGGCGGCGCGGAGCTTTCGGTCCATTTCCACCCGCTGGACGGCGGCCTTGAGGGTTCCGAGCGCGAGCGTGGCGCATCGCGGGCGGGAACCCACGATGTCGCGTCCCAGGGCGTTGATCATGTCCTCGTATGAAAGGGCGCGGATCTCGTCGAACGTTGCGCGGCGCTTATTGATCCGTTCGGCCAGGATCGAGGCTGCGGCCTGGCTGATCGTGCAGCCGGCGCCCTCGAACCGCACCTCCCGGATCCGCTCCTCGCCCGGCTCGGCCTTTACGTGGATCGTCACGACGTCGCCGCAGCCGGGGTTCCCGCCCGGCATGCGCACGTCGGCGTCCTCGAGCGGGCCGTAGTGCCGCGGTCGCTTGGCGTGGTCGACCAGCATCGCCACGCGTGTCTGTCTGTCCATTCGATCACCTCTCGATCGGCGCGCGCACCAGGTTTCCCCACTCGGTCCACGAACCGTCGTAATTGCGCACGCGCTCGAACCCCAGCAGCTCGGTCAGCACGAACCAGGTGTGGCTCGAACGCTCGCCGATCCGGCAGTACACCACTACGTCGTCGTCGCGGCGCAGCCCCTGCTCGACCTCGTAGATCCTGCGCAGCTCGTCGGCCGGGCGGAACGTGTGCGTCTCGGGGTCGACCGCCCGCGCCCACGGCACGTTACGCGCGCCGGGGATGTGTCCGCCGCGTAGCGCGCCCTCATTCGGGTACGCCGGCATGTGCAGCCGCTCGCCGCGGTATTCCTCCGGGCTCCGCACATCGACGAGGGGCAAGCCAGCGGCGATGTGGGCGAACACGTCGTCGCGGAACGCGCGGATCGCCTCGTCGTCGCGCCCCTCGATCCGGATGCTCCCCTCCGGGTAGTACGGGACCTCGGTCGTCATCGGACGACCCTCCTGCTCCCAACGCGCCCGGCCGCCGTCCATGAGCTTCAGGTTCTCCACGCCGAACAGCCGGAAGACCCAGAACGCGTACGCCGCCCACCAGTTGTTGTTGTCGCCGTAGAACACGATCGTCGTGTCGTCGTCGATCCCGTGCGACCGGAGCAGCTTCTCGAAGCGCGCGGCGTCGATGTAGTCGCGGGTCACCGGATCGTTCAGGTCCGCGACCCAGTCGATCTTGACGGCGCCCGGGATGTGCCCGATCTCGTAGAGGAGCACGTCCTCGTCCGACTCGACCAGCCGGACCTTCGGGTCGTCCAGGTGCGCCGCGACCCATTCCGTCGACACAAGCGAATCCGGGCGCGCGTAGCCGCGCTCCTCGATCGGCGTGACCTCGGGTGCGTTCGGCTTCTTTTCCATCGTTCCTCCCTGCGACTCGGCGCTCACTCCTGCCCGCGCCGGAGCGCGCTCGGGCCCCCGAAAAAAATCGATCGGCCGCGCCCCCGTCCTCGGGGTCCGCGGCCGACCGCGGGTCGATCGTCTCCAGCCCGGCGAATCCCGCCACCGGCTCCGGGGCGCGAGCTCACATGAGGGTACCCCCGAACAGGGATCCGGGTCCGGATGGGATGGGGCGGCCTCGGCCTCGACCGCGGCTGCCCCGGCCTCGACCGCAGCTGCGCCGGCGTCTAGGGTCCGCAGGTGCGCCGGCACCTCGCGTCTGCATGGGAGTCAGCGTCCCGCGTCCACAGCCGCGCCGGCGTCTCGTATCCCCGGCGCCCCGCGATCACCTCGGCGCCCTACACCACCCTCCTCGCCACCTCCCGGAACGCCGCCATCGCCTCCATGTCCAGCGCGTGTCGCCGCCCTTCCAGCCGACGCACCCCACCCACCCACACGTCCGCCACCACGTCCGGTGGCGCCGAGAGCGTGAGCACCGCCGCCAGCGACTCCGGAGTCCACCCCGCGACCGCGGGGTGCTCGAGGTCGACGGCCACGATGTCCGCCCAGCGCCCGGCCTCGATCGCGCCGGCCTCGATCCCGAGCGAGCGCGCGCCCGCCTCGGTCCCGAGCTCCAGCAGCAGCGGCGCGACCTCGAGCCGCCCCGCGTCGCCCGGGACCGCGAGCACCACGCGCCGCAGCCGACGCAGCCGCTCGTGGTACTCGACCAGGCGCATCTCCTCGAACGGATCGATCACCGTGTGGCTGTCGCTGCCGAGGGCGATCCTCACGTCGGCGTCCAGCAGCTCGGCGCCGGGGAGGAAACCGTCGCCCAGGTCGCGCTCGGTCGTCGGGCACGCGCAGACGGTCGCGCCGGCGTCGCCGAGGAGCGCGATCTCCTCGGGCGTGAGGTGCGTCGCATGCACCGCCGTGAAGCGCGCGTCCAGCACGTCCTCCGCGGCGAGGAGCTCGACCGGCCGCAGCCCGTACGCAGCGACGCAATCCTCGACCTCGCGCGGCTGTTCGCTCACGTGCATGTGCACCACCATCTCCCGCGACGCGGCCCAGCCGTGCAGCTCGCGCAGCCATTCGCGCGGGACCGCGCGCACGCTGTGCGGCGCCACGCCGACCGTGACCATCGCGTCGCCGCGGCAGCGATCCTGGAGATCCGCCGTGTCGCGCAGGAACTCGTCCAGATCCGTCGTCGCGAACCGTCGCTGCTCGGACGCCAGCGGGCGACCAATCCCACCCGTCGCATAACACACGGTCAGGAGCGCGATCCGGATCCCGACCTCGGCCGCCGCGTCCAGCACCCGATACGCCAGCTCGTTCGGCTCCGGGTACCGCCGGCCGTCGATGTCGCGGTGCAGGTAGTGGAACTCGCCCACCGCCGTGATCCCGGCCCGCAGCATCTCCAGGAAGCAGAAGCGCGAGACCGCGAACACGTCCACCGGGCTCAGCGACAGCGCGGCCGCGTACATCGCCTCGCGCCAGCTCCAGAAATCCGCCTGCGGCGCCGTCGCCGGCCGCCACTGCGTGCGCCCGCGGATCAGTCGCTGGAACGCGTGCGAGTGCGCGTTCACGAAGCCCGGGAGCAGCGCGCGGCCCGGGAGGCGTTCCACGACGGCCGCGGTGGGCGCCCCTACCGCGGCGTTCGCCCCCGCCGCGTCCGGTCCGGCGCCGCTCGATCCGGCGGCGCGCGACGTCGCCCTACCCCCCGGTCGCGCACCCACGCCCCCCGGCGCGCCCGCTCCCACCTCCTCCGCCCGCCCGACCCACGCGATCCGCCCGCTCGCCTCGTCGATCCCCACCGCGAGCCCACTCTCGAACCGACCCGCGACGTACACCAGATCCGGTACCAGCAGCCTCATCGCCACCCCTCGACCTCGCCGGCGCCCCCTGCGACGCTACCGCCCGGGAGCCGACGATTTGCGTAAGTGATTACTGGAACACGCTTTGCACAATTCGACAGCAGACCCCGACCCGGGAGGCAGTATGCGAGGTCCGAGGTACAATCTACAGCTCGCGCTCTTCCTCGTCGCCGTGCCGCTCGCGGTGGCGGCGCTCCTCTTCCGCACCGATCTGCGCGGCCTTCTCGGCGCGGCGCAAGAGAGCCTGGAGCTGAAGGTCGACCTCTCGGAGCGCAAGCTGTACGTGATCGAGAACGGCGAGGTCGTGCAGACGTACGGCGTCGCGGTGGGGAAGCCGAGCAACCCGACGCCGACGGGGCGGTTCCGGACGGGCCGGATCGAGTGGAACCCGTCTTGGAACCCGCCGAACACGCCCTGGGCCCGCGGCGAGAAACCCCGTGCGCCGGGCGACCCCAAGAACCCCATGCAGGGCGTGAAGATCTTCTTCCGCGAGCCGACCTACTACATCCACGGGACGAACGACCCCGCCTCGATCGGCGAGGCGGCGTCGCACGGGTGCATCCGCATGACGGTCGACGACGCGGTAGCGCTGGCGCGACGCATCGAGAAGGCAGGCGGCAGCGTGCCGCTGGTGATCGAACAGTGAGGTTGCTCATCCGGCAGTGAGGTGAGGTGGGGCGGGGGGGGCGGCGCCGGCGGCCCCCCCCCCCCCCCCCCCCCCCCCCCCC
>CALBZE010000109.1 GCA_937889645.1 uncultured bacterium | reverse complement strand
GACTTGATGACGGTCGGGCCGCCGATCCGCTCAGCCGCGGCACGCGCCTCCTCGGGCGTCGTGCAGAACCCGTACTGGGTCACGGGAATCCCGGCGCGTTCGACGATCCGGCGTGATTCGTACTCGTAGAAGCGCATGGTTTCGGCGCGTCTCGCTGGGCGCGCGGCGCGCACCCTATCGCTGTGCGCGCCGGCTTGCTGCACTTTGGCTTATGTCCCGAATCGCGCATAAGTAAGCCGAAAATCGGCACATCGGGGCGCTGCCTCGCGGGGCGGAAGTGCGACAGAATGGGCTCTCGCGAACCGCGGGGGAGTCAAGAGGTGCGACCACCCCGGCGCTGACCTTGGAAGGAGAACTTCTCAATTGAGCGACACGGCAGCCGCTACTGACGTTCCGACGAAGCATCGCGAGCTGATCAGGTGGGTCGAGGAGATCGCGGAGCTCACCAAGCCCGACTCCGTGTACTGGTGCGACGGCTCGGCGGAGGAGTACGACCGCCTCTGCCAGGAGCTCGTCGACGCGGGCACCTTCCGCAGGCTCTCCGAGGCGAAGCGACCCAACTCGTACCTGGCCTGGTCGGACCCGTCGGACGTGGCGCGCGTCGAGGACCGCACGTTCATCTGCTCCGAGCGCGAGGAGGACGCCGGCCCCACGAACAACTGGCGCGCGCCGGATGAGATGCGGGAGGAGCTGCGCGGGCTCTTCGACGGTTCGATGCGCGGGCGCACGATGTACGTGGTGCCGTTCTCGATGGGGCCGCTGGGCTCCGACAAGTCGCACATCGGCGTCCAGCTCACCGACTCGGCGTACGTCGCGGTCTCGATGCGGATCATGACCCGCATGGGCAAGGGCGCGCTCGACGTGCTCGGCGAGGACGGTGAGTTCGTGCCCTGCGTGCACTCCGTGGGCGCCCCGCTCGAGCCCGGCCAGGAGGACTCGCCGTGGCCGACGAACCGCGAGGTCAAGTACATCGTCCACTACCCGGAGACCCGCGAGATCTGGTCGTACGGCTCCGGCTACGGCGGCAACGCGCTGCTCGGCAAGAAGTGCTTCGCGCTGCGCATCGCCTCGGTGATGGCGCGCGACGAGGGCTGGATGGCCGAGCACATGCTGATCCTCAAGCTCACCAGCCCGGAGGGCGAGGTCAAGTACGTGACGGGCGCCTTCCCGTCGGCGTGCGGAAAGACCAACCTGGCGATGCTGATCCCGACGCTCCCCGGCTGGAAGGTCGAGACGATCGGCGACGACATCGCCTGGATGAAGTTCGGCGAGGACGGCCGCCTGTACGCGATCAACCCCGAGGCGGGATTCTTCGGGGTGGCGCCGGGGACCGGCTACCACACGAACCCCAACGCGATGGCGGCGGTCGAGCGCAACACGATCTTCACCAACTGCGCGCTCACCGACGACGGCGACGTGTGGTGGGAGGGCATGACCGAGGAGCCGCCCGCGCACGCGATCGACTGGCACGGCAATGACTGGACGCCCGACTCCGACGAGCCCGCCGCGCACCCGAACGCGCGCTTCACGGTCTCCGCGGCGCAGTCGCCGTCGATCGCGCCGGAGTGGGAGGACCCCAAGGGCGTGCCGATCGACGCCTTCCTCTTCGGCGGCCGCCGCGCGACCGTGGTGCCGCTGGTCCGTGAGGCGTTCGACTGGGAGCACGGCGTGTTCCTCGGGGCGACGATGAGCTCCGAGCAGACCGCCGCGGCGTTCGGCACGGTCGGCCAGCTGCGCTTCGACCCGTTCGCGATGCTGCCGTTCTGCGGCTACAACATGGCCGACTACTTCGGCCACTGGCTGCGGATCGGCGAGCAGGCCGACCCCGAGAAGCTGCCGAAGATCTTCTACGTCAACTGGTTCCGCAAGGGCGCCGACGGCCAGTTCCTCTGGCCGGGGTTCGGCGAGAACAGCCGCGTGCTCGAGTGGATCTTCCGGCGCTGCAACGGGGAGGCCGAGGCGGTCGAGACGCCGATCGGGCTGGTGCCGGCGCCCGGTGAGCTCAACACCGAGGGCCTCGACATCTCCGATGAGGCGCTCACCGAGCTGCTCACGGTCGACGAGGACGCGCTGCGCCAGGAGCTGCCGCAGATCGAGGAGCACCTGGCCCGCTTCGGCGACCGCCTGCCGCAGCAGGTGCGCGCCCAGTTCGAGGCGCTGAAGGCGCGGCTGGGGTAGCGCGAACGCCCGGGGGGCGGCCGCATCGAGCGGCCGCCCCGGGCCCCGTTTGGCCCCCGATGGCGTGGTCGCCTCCACGCCCGCCTGACACAGATGTGACGAGAGTGATACGCGCGGCGGCCGTCTAGCCCGCGAACGCGCCGAGCAGCTTCGGGGCGACCTGCTTCTTGCGGCTCATGACGCCCGGCAGGGGCAGCGAGCCGTTCTCGAGCGGGCGCCCGAAGGCGCGCTCGATCGCGCCGGTCTCGCCGGCGGCAAGCAGGTCGGTCCCCTGGGTGAGGATGTCCGTGACCATGAGCGCCGAGAGCGCGTGCCGGTGCGACTCGCGGTAGCGCTCGAGCGCGGCGCGCAGCTCGTCGGCGCGGTCGAGCAGGCTGACGCCGACGACCTCGATCTGCGCGATCGACATCGTCCCGCCGTTGGCCAGCCGGTATTCCTTGGCGTCGCGAGCGATGATCTCGTCGGCTGGGACGTCGGTCACGTCGGAGCCCGCCTCGAACATCTCGCGGCCGAAGGCCATCGCGTCGATGCCGAGCTCGCGCTCGAGGAACGCGACGACCTCGCGGTCGCGCTCGGTCGCCGTCGGGGAGTTGAGCAGGACCGTGTCGGAGAGCACGGCCCCGAGCAGCATCGTCGCGGCCGGGCGGCTCGGCTCCATGCCGTTCTGGCGGAAGCGCTCGACGACCAGCGTCGCGGTCGAGCCCACCGGGTCGAAGGTCGCGCGCACCGGGATGCGGGTCTCGATCGAGCCGATGTGGTGGTGGTCGAGGATCTCCACGATCTCGGCGTGCTCCACGCCCGGGACGCTCTGGCCCTGCTCGGCGTGGTCGACGAGCAGCACGCGGCGCGGCCGCGGGGCGACGAGGTCAGAGCGGGTGATCAGCCCGATCGGCCTGTCGGACTCGTCGACGGCGACCGCCGCCCGGTAGTGGACGTCCTTGATGTCCTCGGCGATCTCGGTGACCAAATCATCCGGGTCGACCGTGAGCGGGTCGGTGTTGGCGAGCGCCCGGCAGGGGGCGGCGAGGGTGACCATCCGGCTCGAGACGTAGCTGTCGAGGGGGGAGAGGACGACGGTCGTGTTGTGCCGCTTCGCGAGCTCGAGGATCTCCGCGGACGGGCGCGCGCCGTTGGAGAGGATCAGCAGCGCGGCGCCGAGCTCGATCGCCTGGCGCTGGGCGTCGTCGCGGTTGCCGGCGACCACGACGTCGCCCTCGGAGATCTTGCTGTCCGCGTGCTGGGGGTCGATCGAGTGCACCCACACGCGGCCGGCCACGACCTTGTCCTCGCCGCAGAGCAGCTCGCCGTCGAGCACCTCGACGATCTTGGAGACGGCGGTGTGGGCGTCGACGAGGCTCGAGGTGGTGCGCGACTCGCGGATGTAGCGGTGCGCGAGCGCGCGCTCGGTCATCACGCCCACGAGCCTCCCGTCGTCGTCGACGATCGGGACGATGTCGAGGTTCTCGCGCGCCATCGTGAGGCCGACCGAGCGCACCGGCTCGTCGTGGCGCGCCACGGGGAACTGCTCGCGCATCACGTCGCTCACGCGCAGGTGCACGTGGCTCATCAGCTTGGGCGCCTCGCACCCGGCGCGCTCGAGCGCCCACTTGGTCTGCGCGTTCGGCGGGCCGAGGCGCACCGGCACGTACTCGTTCTCGGGGTCGAGCCGGTTCTTGAGCTCCGCGTAGCCGATCGCCGAGGCGACCGAGTCGAGGTCCGGGTTGCGGTGCCCCGTTACGTAGATCCGGCGCCGCTTGGGCAGCTCGTGCGTCTGGGTGATGGGCGGCCGCGCCACGGGCACATGATGACGCCGCAGCCGATGCCGCAATCAACCACCCATACGGTGGTCGCCTCCACGTCCGCTCGGCAGAGATGCAACGAAATCGATATGGCGGGACGCGAGCACGGTGCTGATCTCGCCCGCGAGCCTCGCTGGGTCGTCGCGCACCTGCCCGGTGGTCACCCGCATCGGTGTCAGGCCCGCGGTCACCAGCGCGCGGTCCCTGGCGCGATCGAGCTCGAACGCCACCGTGCCGCCGTGGCTCGCGCGATCGTCCAGTTCGACCACTAGTCCCGCCTCTCGCCAGAGGAAGTCGACCTCGTAGCGCTGCCCGTCGATCAAAAGCACCGTGTTGACCTCCGGGAGCGGGAGCCCGTGCCGGACGCAGAACCGCAGGAACTGATCCTCGGCGCTGGACCGCGTGCGCGATGTCCGCCGGCCCTCGATCCCGACCAGCCTCGCCAGGCGCTGGCGGCCGGCCGCGAACGGGTGGCGCTCGAGGACCTCGGCGATGTCCGCGTCGGTGACCAGGCCGTTGAACTCGGCCTGGCGGAGGATGCGCGGGAGGCCCTCGATCCCGGAGGCGGCGAGGTCGAGGAGCGTGCGCGCGACCGTCGTAGCCGGGACGCCGTCGACGACCTCGATCTCCTCGAGACACACGCGCGCTCGCCGGATGAAGGCCCCGGGCCGCCGGCGCCGCGGGGCCGGAGCGAGCACGCAGACCGTCTCCTTCGGCTCGGGTGTGATCCCGCGGAGCGCGGTCGCCGAGAGCTCGCCCGCGACGCCCTCCGGGCCCACGGAGAGCAGCGCGGCGCTCAGCCGCGCGCGGAACGTCCGGGTGTCGTGGCCGACCGCGTAGACCCCCGGGTACACGTTGCGCAGGCGGCCGTGGTCGCGTCGGTGCTCGATCGCGCGGCGCCCGATGCCGAGTTGCAGCAGCTGCCGGCGGCCGACCACGCCGTGCTGCTCGCCGGCCACGCGCGCGATCGCCTCATCGTCGGGTTCCTCGCCGCGCTCGATGCGCTCGCCCGAGAGCAGCGTGGTCGCGTACGTCGTCGTCATGCCGCGACCTTGACGCGCAAAGCGTCATGCGTGGCGCGCGGCGTGTGACGACTTTCGCCGCAGGCCGTTGCGATTTCGTTACATGTCGGTCAGGCGGGCGTGGGGGCGACCACGCTCCACGGGGCCAAACCGGCCTGGGGTTAGAGGCCGTACGCCTCGCGCAGCTCCGGGTCCTTCGCGGCCAGCATTTCCGCGAGGTCGACCATCACCTTGCACTGCTTCCAGGTGGCGTCGTCCTGCATCTTGCCGTCGATCATGTGGACGCCGCGGCCGTCGGGGATCGCCTCGATGACCTTCTTGGCGAACTTGACCTCCTCGGGGTCCGGCGAGAAGACCCGCTTGGCGATGTCGATCTGCACCGGGTGCAGCGACCAGGCGCCGACGCAGCCGAGCAGGAACGCGGCGCGGAACTGGGCCTCGCAGCCCTCGGTGTCGCGGATGTCGCCGTACGGCCCGTAGAACGGCAGGATCCCGGCGGACGTGCAGGCGTCGACCATGCGCGCGATCGAGTAGTGCCACGGGTCCTGCTGCGCGGTCGCGCGCGGCGCCTCGGGGTCCTCCGGGTCGGGATCCTCGATCACCCGGTAGCCGGGGTGGCCGCCGCCGACGCGCGTCGTCTTCATGCGCCGCGACGCGGCGAGGTCGGCGGGCCCGAAGCTCATGCCCTGCATGCGCGGGCTCGCGGTCGCGATCTCCTCGACGTTCACCACCCCGAGCGCCGTCTCGAGGATCGCGTGCACCAGGATCGGCCGGTCGAGCCCCGCCTTCGCCTCGAGCTGGGCGAGCAGGCGGTCGACGTAGTGGATGTCCCAGGCGCCCTCGACCTTCGGGATCATGATGACCTCGAGCTTGTCGCCGATCTCGGTGACGAGCCGCGTGAGGTCGTCGAGGACCCAGGGGCTCTCCAGCGAATTCACCCGCGTCCACAGCGCCGTCTGCCCGAAGTCGACTTCCTTGGCGATGCGGATCAGCCCCTCGCGCGCCGCTTCCTTCTTGTCGACCGGCACCGCGTCCTCGAGGTTGCCGAGCAGGATGTCGGCCTGCTTGGCCATGTCCGGCACCTTCGCCGCCATCTTCTCGTTGGACGGGTCGAAGAAGTGGATCATCCGCGACGGCTTGAACGGGATCTCGAGCACGGGATCCGGCGCGCCGATCGCAAGCGGCTTGGCGAAGTCACGGGGGTTTCTCAAGAGAAGCCTCCTGGTATTGCGGTTCCCTTCCGCCGCGGAACGCTACTGCGCGCGGCGCCCCGGCGGGAACGGTTGGCCCGCCGCCCCGCCGCCCGTCGGCGGACTACCCTGGCCGCGATGGCGACGGTGCGCCCAGCGAGAGCCGACGAGGTGGACGCGGTCCTGCCGATGTACGAGTGGCTGTTCGCGCCGCCCGGCAGCAGGCCGGCGCTCTGGGACCCCGAGCGCGCCCGGGACGCGCTCGCCGAGGCGATCACGGCCGACGGCTGCGAGGTCCTGGTCGCTGACGAGGTTGATGAACTCGTCGGCCTCTGCACCGTCTACCTCGACCTGCACTCGGTGCGCTTCGGCCCGCGCGCCTGGGTCGAGGACCTCGCCGTCCACCCCGAGCGCCGCTCGCAGGGCATCGGCAAGGCGCTGCTGGACGCTGCCAAGGACTGGGCCCGCGTGCGGGGCGCCACGCACCTCGAGCTCGACTCGAGCTTCGCGCGCCAGGACGCCCGCCGCTTCTACGAGCGCGAGCGGCCGAGCTGGAGCTCGCGCAGCTTCGGCTGGCATCTCTAGCCCAGCTCAGATGCGGGTTCCGGCGCCTGCCCAGGGGTATCCTTCGCGCGGCCGCCGGCTCCAGGCCGGCGCCACCGGAAGGGGACCGAACGCGAGACTTTTGAGAGAGGAGTCATGGCCCTAGCCCCCGCGACCGCATACGACCTGACCGACGAGCAGCGGGCCATCATCGAGATGGTCCACGAGTTCGTCGACAACGAGATCATCCCCGTCGCCGAGGAGTACGACGCGGAGGACAAGTTCCCCGAGCCGATCGTCGAGCAGATGAAGGAGCTCGG
>CALBZE010000108.1 GCA_937889645.1 uncultured bacterium | reverse complement strand
CGCCCTTTTTCATCCCATCAAGTCACGCGATCCACAACTTTTGAGAATACCTCTAGGCAGGCATCTCGTCCCACGTCTGGCCGTCGAGTTCCCGCCCTCCGGCCTTGGGCGTGCGCCCTCCGACTTGCTTGAAGAAGAATGGTACGCCCGCCGCCACGCACTGGTCTCGGATGCTGCGCACCCAATCGAGATCGAGCTTCCGGTAACCGATGCCACTCTCGCCCCCAGCGATGACCCAGTGAATCCCCTCGAGATCGAGCTTCAGTGGTCCAAGCAAGGGCTCACACGAAAGGAATCGGATCTCTGCCGGGATTGCCACCAGATGCCGCACCCGGTATGCAACTCTCTGGTCTTCTACAGAGGTGCCAATCCAAATGTGTGCGGGGATCCTCGCAGATGGGAACAGATCCCTATTCTCCTCGAAGAAACGAGCAGCCCGTGCAGGTCGCTTGGTGAGGACCTGGTACGTGTGGTGGTCGGCTTCGAGCATCACCTCGAAGATGCTCCGAACGTACTCCGGCGGTACGTCAACATGGAACAGGTCCGACATGGAATTCACGAAAATCATCCGGGGTTCTCGCCACTTCTTCGGCTGATCCAGCCGCTCGGGCCAAAGCCGGATCGCGAATGGATCCGTCCGATTCTCGGGCGTGTCCCGGATGGGCGATCGGCGCATGTACACGTGGTAGAGCCGCCCGTGAGCAAGGGTGTGAGCATAACAGTTGTCGCACCCGGCGCTGACTTTCGTGCAACCGGTGACCGGATTCCACGTCGAGTCAGTCCACTCGATAGCACTGCGTTCGCCCATGGTGGCCTCCAGGCGGGTTGGGGATTGGGCACCCCGAAGATACGCCGAAGATGCGACGGTGTTCAAGGGGGCTAACCCTCCAGCCCTTCCCCCTCGATCTATGTGCACCGCGTACGATGCTCAACGACCTCCTATCGTGCAGCTTGCACAGAGGCCTGGCCGCGCGCAATCCATGTTCCTGGTCGTCTCCACCCCCGCCGGCGCGGCCCGGGGTGCGCCGAGCGATGCCGGCGGGCCGCTGCGCTCACTCGGAACACGAGGCGAGCGCCCATGACCATGCGCTTCGCCCGCACCCGCGTCGTCTTCACCACGGTCCTCCTGCTGACCACATACGGCGTGGGAGCCACATTCGGCCAGACCCGCCGCGAGCTCGAGAACCGGAGCGGCAACACCACCATTGCGGTACGGGAAGTCGTGCGCCTCCCGTTCGCCGGCCTCGATATGGCGCCCGACGCGGTCGCCCAGGTCTCCGCACTCCCCGATGGCGGGTGGGGTGTCAGCTCCGGCGTGGTCCGCGGGTCGTGCAGCTCGTCGACGCGAACGGCCGGCCGGCGGGTCGGATGGGGCGGCCGGGCGAGGGTCCGGGGAAGCTGGGCGGGCAGGTGTTCGGCGTGGCGGTCAGGGACCAGCTCTGGCTAGTCGACCCGCGCAATGCGCGCCTGAGCGTGTTCGAGGTGGGGTCGCTGGTCCGCGACCGGCTTCCCGGCCGCATCTTCGCCGTCGCCCGGTCCGTCAAAGGCGACGGGATCCTCGTCTCGGGCTTCCTCGCAGCGGGCGGCAACCAGTACAGGCTCGCGCGGATCACGCTCGATCCGGACGCCGACGTGTACGGCGGCGTGCCCGAGGAGCACCCGAACCCGCGGGTGGCGATCCACATGCCGGCCGAGACGAAGGACGGCGAAGTGTGGACGTTCGCCATCGTCGGCGGCGCCGTGAACGTCCTGAACGCGGCCGACCTCTCGCTCGTCGAGCGCTGGAGGCTGCCGGGCGCGGAATTCGGGCGGGTGGGCGAGGAAGGCCGCCCGAACCGGTCCGGCGAGCGCGCCCCGCCCACCCCGCACCTCGCCGGTGTGATGACGGACGACGACGGGCTGATCTAGGTCGTAGGCGTCGCCGACCGCGCCTGCAAGCCGGAGCTGACCTCTCGGGACGGCGCGTCGAGGGTGCTGGACTAGAGAATCCTTGTGATCGCCCCTGCCGCGCGCGCCGTAGTGGCGGATCATCGGCTGGTCGAGGTGTGCCTCTCGATCGAGAATCGCCGGCTCTCGTGCTTCCACGAGTCGGGCGAGATGATCCGGATTGTCGAGGTCGCGGTGGTGGGAGGCGGTAGCCGCGCGAACCCACACCGCGAGGCGAATCTCGTGTGCAGGACCGACTGCGGCCGGAGCGGTTCGGCCTCGGCAGCGCGCCCCAAGAAAGTATACTTTTCTGCGGCTCGTTCGTCGAAAAAGCATGCTTCCGTGCGGCACGCCCGACGGACAGGGCGACCGCCGCATACGGCCGCTGCATGTTGGCCACCCGCAACGTGGTCGAACGGGTTTCGGACTCCCGGCGCCAGCTCCTCGCGATTCCCGCGCCTATGCTGGCGTTGCTCGTCGACCAGGACCCGGGGATCGAAGCTCGCCGCGTCTGACCGCGTCGGCCGCGACGGCGGCCAGGTCCACGTCGCCTTCCTGCCGGATCGCGTCGAGGCGCATCCCGGTGATCCGCCAGCCCGCGGCGCCCCTCCGCACCGGGATCGTGTAACGGCCCGCGACCACCCACATCCCGCCGGGTACACCGTCCACGTAGTGGTAGGCGCGCACGTAAGTCTCGGCGAC
>CALBZE010000107.1 GCA_937889645.1 uncultured bacterium | reverse complement strand
GTGTTGTCCTCCCACTCCAGCGGCCGGTGGTCCGCCTCCCAGTTCTTCTTGATCGTCTGGAAGAGGACCAGCGGATTCCGCGAGCGGTTCCGCAACTCGTTCTTCGCCAGGTTGCTCGCGATCGTGTACGCCCACGTCGAGAACTTCTTCGACTGGTCGAACCGATGCAGATGCCGGTACACCCGGATGAACGTCTCCTGAACCAGATCCTCCGCCCGATCACGATCCCCGATCGTGCGGTAAATGAAGTTCAGCAGACGTACGTGGTAGCGGTCCACCAGCTCCGTGAACGCCCGCTTGTCCCCCGCGAGGAAGCGGGCGACGATCGCGCTGTCGTCCAGCTCGCGCAACGGCTGCGCGGCCGGCTGGACCACTTTCTTCTGTGCACCGCCAGGCAAGACGTCGATCATGAGTACCCCCATCGAGAGGGAGCGCGGCGGCCCATCGGCGGAACCTTCGGCCGATTTTGTCCGGTTGGGCACCGGGAGGGTGCACGTCCCGTGCCATGCCCGGCGGCCAACGCCGCGCTCCCGAAAGCGGCATAACCGCTTGATTTTTCACAACATCGCCACTTCGCCCCCGCGGCACCCGGCCGGGCCGACTGTCCTCCACATAGGACAGTGCGGAATCGGAAGTGGACAGATCAGAATTCCTTCGCGCCCAACCGCTGCGCCGCGAGGTGGAGCGTGCAGATCGTCTTGGCGTCGACGATCTCGCCGGAGCGCACGCGGGCGAGCGCGTCAGAGAGCGTGAGGACGACCGGCTCGACGAACTCGTCCTCATCGAGCTCCTGCTTGCCGGGAGTCACGTCGAGCGCGAGGAAGAGGTGGATCCGCTCGTCGGTGAAACCGGGCGTGGTGTAGATGGCGCCGAGCCGGACGAGCCGTCCCGCCCGGACCGCGGCCTCTTCCTCCAGCTCTCGCCGCGCGCACTCCTCCCACGGCTCGCCGGGCCGCCGCGGCCGTCCGGCCGGCACCTCGAGGAGGTATCCACCGGCGGCGTACCGGTATTGGCGAATGAGGATGACGCGCGGGTCGGGCGCGTCCGGCGCGTCCAGGACCGGCAGCACCGCGGCGGCGCCGGAGTGGCGAACCATTTCCAGTTCACCCGTGGACCCGTCGGGGAACCGCACGCGGTCGACGGACAGATGGACCACGCGTCCGCTGTGCACGACGCGACTCTCGAGACGGCCGGGCTCGGTGCCCGCCGGGTCGACGGGCGCCGGTGCCTGCGCGAAGGCGGCCGCCGTCAGGACATCCGGGTTGTTTTCCATGGTCGGAGCCGGCGCGGTACGCAATCAGGGTCCCGCGGTCCCGTGCGCGGGACCGCCCGGGACCAAGATCGCGCATCACGCACGTAAGTTCAAGTCCATCAATAATCTTGGTGGATCACGACCGTGCCGACGTCGAGGCTTTCGAGGCCGGGGGCGATGCGCTCGGCATCCCCGACGACGACGATGGCGAGGCGATCGAGGCGGAGGTGCTCGCGTGCGACGCGGTGCACGTCGTCGGGCGAGACGTCGGCGATTCGCTGGCGGTACTGCTGGAAGTAATCGTCCGGCAGGTCGAAGATGACGATGTCCGCCAGGCGTGAGGCGAGCTGCTCCGTGGTCTGGAGCTGGAGCGGGAGGATCCCGCGCAGGTAATCGCGCGCGGCGGCGACCTCCTGCTCGGACGCGCCCTCTTCGCGGAGCGCGGTCATCTCCTTGAGCGCCTCCTCGACGGCGCGGGCGGTGACGTCCGTGGCGACGGCGGCCTGGACGATGAACGGGCCCGGGCGCTTGCGGAACGCGAAGCCGCTCCTCGCGCCGTAGGTGAAGCCGTGGCGCTCGCGGAGGCTCATGTTGAGGCGGCTGGTGAAGGCGCCGCCCAGGATCGTGTTCATGACGAGGAGCGGGAAGTAATCCTCGTGGTGGCGCGCGACGCCGATGTCGCCGATGCGGATCTCGGACTGGACGGAGCCCGGCCGGTCGACGATGAAGACGGTGCGCGTCTCGACGCCCGGGACGACCTCGAACTCCGGGGTCGTCGGCTGGCCGGCTGGCCAGTCGCCGAAGTGGCGGTCGGCGAGGTCACGGGCCGTGTCGGCGTCGATGTGCCCCACGAAGAGGAGCGACGACGCGTTGGGCAGGTAGTGCGTGCGGTAGAACGCCTCGACGTCGTCGCGGGTGAGCGCCTGGACGGACGCGGTGGTGCCGATCAGCGGCCGGCCATAGGGCACGCCTTCCGCGAAGATGAAGTGCGCCGCCATGTCGTTGGCGAGCGCGCGCGGCTCCTTGCGGTTCTGGAGGATGGTCGCGAGCTGCTCGTCGCGCAGGCGATCGACCTCCGCTTCGGGGAACGCGGGGTGGCGGACGATGTCGGCGAAGAGTTCGAGAGCGGCTTCGAGGCGCTCGCGAGGCGCCGTGATGCTCAGGATGGCGGCGTCCCAGGTGGCCGTGGCTTGCAGCTCGATGCCGAGGTGCTCGAGCTCCCAGGCGATCTGGTCGGCGGAGCGGGTGCGGGTCCCGGTCTCGAGGGCATCGGTCGTGAGCCGAGCGAGCCCCGCCTTGCGCGCGGGGTCGCCGGCCGCGCCCGCGTCGACGACGAGCATCGCAGTCACGAGCGGCAGGTCGCCGTGGCGCGCGGCCAGGACGGCGAGATCGTTGTCGAGGCGCCTGCGCTCGATGGCTGGGAAGACCAGGGGCCGGATCTGGCCGGGCGCGGGCGGCCGGTCACGCTGGACGGTGCTCATGCGGCGCCTCCGGTGCGAGGGACGTAGAGGAGCGAGGCGCGGTTGTCCGCGCCGAGGAACCGCTCGGCGAAGCTTCGCACGTCCGCCGTGGTCACCGCCTTGAGTCGGTCCAGCTCGGTGTTGATCCGGTCCGGATCGTCGAAGAGCATGGTGAACATCGAGAGCTGGTCCGCGCGCTCGTCGACGCGCTGGAGGTCGATCAGGCGCCGGGTCTCTAGGAGGTGGATCGCGCGTTCGACCTCGCGGTCCTCGACGCGGGCGAGCGCCTCGATCTCGTCGAGGAGCGCGGCCTCGAGGCGCTCGGGCTCGACGCCGGGTCGAGCCGTCGCCCAGAGGACGAGCATCGCCGAGCCGACCACGATCGGGAAGGCGTAGGCGACGACGTCCTGCGCCAGCCGCCTGTCGCGGACGAGCGAGCGGTACAGGAGCGACGCCTTCCCCCACGCCAGGACGTGCGAGGCGACGGCGGCGGTGTAGAACTCGTCGTCGCCGTAAGGCGGGATACGGTACGCCAGGTAGAGGCGCGGCAGCGAGATGTCTTGCTCGACCCGCTCGCGGACCTCGCCGCCGATCAGCGGCGGGATCTCGGTCCGGCCGGGGAGCGGCGGCACCTCGGGCCCGCGCGGGATCTCGCCGAAGTACCGCTCGATCAGGTCGCGCGCCTGCGCCGGGTCGAACTCGCCGCAGAGGGTGAGGACCGCGTTGTTCGGCGCGTAGTAGGTGCGGAAGAACTCCTCGACGTCCTCCAGGCTCGCCGCGTCCAGGTCCTCCATCGAGCCGATCACCGAATGGTGGTACGGGTGGTCGGGCGGGTAGACCATCGCCTGGAGCCGCTCGTCCCAGTCGCCATACGGCTGGTTGTCGACCCGCCAGCGGCGCTCGTTCTTCACCACGTCCCGCTGATTGTCCAGCTTCTCCTGCGTCATGGCTGGCAGGAGCCACCCCATGCGGTCGGACTCGAGCCAGAGCCCCAGCTCGAGGTAGTGGGCGGGGAGCGTCTCGAAGTAATTCGTGCGGTCGAGCCAGGTCGAGCCGTTCAGCGAGCCGCCCGCCTGCTCGATCAGGGCGAAGTGCGCCGTCTCCGGGACGTGCGCCGAGCCCTGGAACATCATGTGCTCGAAGAGGTGCGCGAAGCCGGTCCGGCCGGGCCGCTCGTTACGCGAGCCGACGCCGTACCAGAGGTTGATCGCGACGACGGGCACGGAAGGATCGCGCGAGAGGACCACGCGCAGCCCGTTGTCCAGCCGGTAGGTCTCGAACGGGATTCGAACCACGGTGCTCCACCCCTCCCCTCGAAAATGTGAGCGTCTACGGCATTTCGACCGGCCCGAGCCCGAGTGTGCGCAGCGGCTCCTCGATCCGCTCCCGGTCCCCGACGACGACGAGCGCCATGTGCTCCGGGTCGAGGTGCGAGCGCGCCGCGCGGAGCACTTCCTCCGCCGTCACGGCCCGGACTCGCTGGATGAATCGTGCGAGGTAGTCGTCGCCAAGGCCGTAGAGCTCAATGTCGGCGATCGTGCGGGCGATCTGCCCCGTCGTCTCGAGCTGGCGCGGCAGCCCGAGGGCGACGTAGTTCCGGGCCCGCTCGAGCTCGTCGGCCGTGACCGGCTCCTCGCGGATCCGACGGATCTCGTCGACGAAGATCCGCAGCGCGTCGTCGGTCACGCCCGTGAACACGGCCGATGAGGCGACGAACGGACCGGGCCCGAGCCGGAAGTCGAAACGCGACCCGGCCCCATAGGTGTAACCTCTCTCCTCGCGGAGCGCCATGTTTAAACGGGACGTGAAGGCCCCGCCGAGGACGGTGTTGAGGACGAGGAGCGGGAAGAAGTCCGGCGTTGCGCGCGGGACGGCGGCGTGGCCGACCTGGATTTCCGACTGCGCCGCGCCGGGCCGATCGACGAGGAAGATCGTCGTGGGCCGGGCGGCGGGGCGGCCGGGCGGCGCCGGGGGCGCCGGCGTCGCCGGCTCCCAGGCGCCGAGCGTCCGCTCGAGGAGCGGGAAGAGTTCCGCGGGGTCGACGTCGCCGACGGCGACGAGGAACGCGTTCCCGGGGCGGAAGTGCTGGCGGTAGAAGGCCTCGACCTCGTCGCGGCCGATGGCCTGAACGCTTTCCGGCGTGCCCGAGAGGGTGGCGCCGTACGGGTGCCCCTGCCCGTAGGCGACGGCGCAAAAGGTCTCGTGGGCGAGGAAGCGGGGCTCCTGGCGCTGGCGGGCGAGGTCGGCCAGGCGCTCGTCGCGCACGCGGCGCATCTCGACCTCCGGGAAGGTCGGCCGGACGACGGTCTCGGCCATGAGGTCGAGCGCGGGCTCGAGGCGCGAGCGCAGGACGTGGAGAGAAAGGACGGTCGCGTCCCAGTTTGCCGCGATCTCGAGCTCAGCGCCGAGCCGGTCGAGCGCCTCGGCGAACTCGATCGCGGTGTAGCGCCGGGTCCCCTCGTCGAGCATCTCGGCGACGAGGCTGGCGCGCCCGGCCCGCTCCGGCAGGTCGGCGGCCGCGCCGGCGCGAACGACGAGGCGGAGGTCCACGATCGGGAGTCCCGGGCGGCGCACGACGAGCACGTCGAGGCCGTTGTGGAGGCGGTGGCGCTCCACGGCCGGGGGGACGACGGCCGGCGGCGGCCCGACGGTCGGCGGCGCGGTGCGATCGAACGTGGAACTCATGCGGTTCCTGCAGCAAGGTCGAGGCGGCCCCTGGGGACGACGCTGAGCGCGACCGGCGGCGCGCCCACGAGCCAGCGGCGGACCGCCGTGGCGATGTCGCCCGCCTCGAGGCGCCGATATCGCTCCAGGTCGCTGATCGCGTATCCCGGGTCGCCCGTGTAGTAGGCGTAGAGGTTCAACCGGTCGGCCCGGCCGAGGAGGTGCTGCAGCTCGTCGACGAAGGCGGTCTCGATCCGGTTCCGCGCCCGCTCCACTTCGCCGGCGGCGACGTCGCCCGCGGCGATCGCCTCGAGCTGTTGCAGCGTCTCCCGCTCCAGCTCCGCCAGCGGCACCTCGGGCCGCGCCGTGACGACGACGAAGAAGATCGAACCGAGCTTGCGGCTGTCCTGGAACGCCTGCACGTCCTGCGCGACGCCGCGCTCGTAGACCAGCGCGCGGTGCAGGCGCGATGCCTTCCCCTCGGCCAGGATCGTCGCCGCTGCGTCGAGCGCGGCGTCGCCCTCGGCGAAATACGCGGGCGAATGCCACGCCAGGTAGAGTCGCGGCAGGCGCACGTCGTCCTCGAGGACCAGGCGACGGCCGCCGTTGGACACGACCGGTGTCGCCCGGACCTCCGGCGCCTGCGGCCCCCGGGGGATCTCGCCGAAGTACCGCTCCACCAGGGACAGCACGCGCGCGCCGTCGACGCTTCCGGCCACGACGAGCGACGCGTTGTTCGGCGCGTAGTAGGTCCGGAAGAACTCGTGCACGTCGTCGAGCGTGGCGGCGTCCAGGTCCGCCATGTAGCCGATCACCGGCCAGTGGTACGGGTGGTCCGGCGGGAAGAGGGCGGCCAGGATCGTCTCGAACGCCAGGCCGTACGGCCGGTTCTCGTAGCTCTGGCGACGCTCGTTCTTCACGACGTCGCGCTGGGCGTCCAGCTTCTCCCGCGTCATCGCCGGCAGCAGCCACCCCATGCGGTCGGCCTCGAGCCAGAGCGCCAGCTCGAGGGCGCTGGCCGGGAGCATCTCGTAGTAGTTCGTGCGATCGGGAGACGTGGAGCCGTTGTTGACGCCGCCGACGGACTCGAGGAGCGTGTCGAACATCCCCTCGGGCGCGTGGGCGGAGCCCTCGAACATGAGGTGCTCGAAGAGGTGCGCGAAGCCGGTCCGGCCGGGCCGCTCGTTCTTCGAGCCGACGTGATACCACACGTTGACCGCGACGAGCGGGACGGACGGGTCCTCGTGCACGATCACGCGGAGCCCGTTGTCGAGGGTGTGGACCTCGTGCGGAAGGTCGACGCGCATCGGTACTGCCCCCTGCGCGCTCACAGCGGCTCGGCCAGTCGCTCGCGCAGGATCGACGGCGCGACCGCGTCGAGGAGAAAGGTCCGCGCCGCCTTGGGGCCGGCGACGACCCGCTCCTCGGCCTCGTCGAGCAGCTCGACGTCGCTGCCTTCCGCGACGAGCGCGGCTCGGGAGATCGCGTCGTGCGCCGCGTCGTCCCAGCCCACTGCCGCCGCGGCGAGCGCCGCGAGGATGTGGGCCTCCGCGTCCTTCTCCAGCTCGTCCGCGGCCTGGATCAGCGCCTCGGCCGCGTCCTCCAGGTTCCCGAGCTCGACGTGCAGGAGCCCGAGGAGCAGGCGCGTCCACGCGTCGTCCGGTGCCAGCTCGAGCGCCTTCTCCATCTCGACGATCGCGGAGTCGAGGTCGCCCTTCAGGGCGTAGGCGGTCCCCAGCTCGCCGTGCACCGTCGGGTCGTCCGGCGCCAGCTCCGCCGCCGCACGGAGGTGCTCCAGCGCCTCGTCGAAGACGCCGGAGCGCGCCAGGTACGCGCCGTACTGCAGCCGCGCGGCCGGAACGTCCGGCCCCGTGAGCGCGGCGGCTCGCAGCGCGGTCTCCGCATCGGGGTCGTCGAAAGCCGCGAGCCCCGAGCCGGCCATCGCGAGGAGGTGCGGGTCCAGCGGGTCCTGCGCCAGGCACCGCCGGAAGTAATCGTACGCCGCGCCGTCGTTGCCCAGCTCCTGCTCGGCGACGCCGAGCCAGCCCAGCAGATACGGATCGTCCGGCGACTGCCGCAGCGCTTCGGCCAGCAGCTTCGCCATCTCCTCCCAGCGACCCTCCTCGCCCAGCGCCAGCGCGCGCTGGAGTACCGCCTCGACTTCTTCCATGCTATGCCCCGTACTTCGCCAGTCGACCCGCATGCGCCAGCACGTACGACATCAACTCAACCGCCGGGAAGATCCCGAGCTCGCCCCGCAGACACTGCCTCTCGCCGAACGTCTCCACCTCCACGGGCCGGCACCACGGCGACGCCAGGAGGACCGGCACGGGGTGCCACGAGTGAGCCCGATAACGCGACGGCGTCGAATGATCGCCCGTCACCACGAGGACGTCCGGCTCGAGCGCCTCGATCTGCGGGATCAGCCGGTCGATCGCCTCGATCGCCGCCACCTTCGCATCGAAATCGCCGTCCTCGCCCCTCGAGTCCACCGCCTTGAAGTGGACGAAGTGGAAATCGTAGTTCTCGAACTGCTGCGCGAGAGCGGCCACGCTCTCCTCGTCCGATGCCGGGACGGGATGAACCTCCATCCCGAGAAGACGAGCGACGCCCCGATACATCGGGTACCGCGCGATGGCGTGCGCGCGCAGCTTGTAGCGGTCCGCCATCGACGGGTACCTCTCATAGGCCGCGAAGCCGCGGGCGAGGAGCGCGTTAGCCTTGGGCTCGTCGGACAGGACGCGCTGGGCGGCGTCCAGCAGGTCCTGGACCACTCGCGCCGTCTCCTCCGCCCCGTCCGCCAGCGGCCGCACGTGCAGCGGCGGCACGCCCGTCGCCTGCGGGTCCGTGTCCGACAGGTCCGCGGAGAGATTCTCGCCGCGCAGCACCATCACGGCACGGTGCTCCTTCTCGGACTCGAAGAACAGCTCGATCCCCCGCGGCGGCTCGACACCCGACCGCAACTTCTCGACCAGCCGACGGTTCTCCTCGTCGCTCGGACGCCCCGCGCGCCGGTCGGTGATCCGCCCCTCCGCATCCGCCGTCGCGAAGTTCAAACGCACCGCGACGTCGCCTTCCCGCAAATCGAACCCGACACCGAGCGCACTCAGGACGCCTCGACCGATCACCCAGCGCACGGGGTCGTACCCGAACAGCGCGAGGTGCCCCGGGCCGCTCCCCGGCGCCACGCCCGCCGCCACCGGCCGGATCAGCCCCAACGCGGAACGCCGCGCCAGCCGATCCAGGTTCGGCGTGCGCGCCGTCTCCAGCTCCGTCTTCCCCGTCTCGGGGTGAGGCAGCCCGCCCAGCCCGTCGAGCACCAGAAAGACGATTCGAGTCTCTCCGTGCTCGACCAGATCGTCAGGAAACACCACCGCCATCTCTCGCCTCCTCAGCGTGGCCGAGTTCCGTGCCCGTCGATGTCGAGATTTTCGAGTCCGGCACCAAGGTACGCGGGCCGTGCGCGAAGGCAACCCCCGCCCGATGCGCGTTGCGGGCGCGTCGCCGGCGGGGCCGCCGGTCGCCGGATCGGCCGGTTTCTGCATCGAACCGCGGCGCGGCGCAGCCCGACCGAATGAGCGGAAACGGTTGTAGATCATTCATTTGTCGGCACATGGCTTGCTCCCTTGATGCCCTGGATTCTGTGCCGATTTCCGGAGGGATCGATGCGCGAGAGTCAGGGGAGAGGAACGATTGCGGCGCTGGGACTGGCGCTCGCCCTGGGTGCCGCGTGGAGCGGGGCGCCGCGGGCGGAGCCGACGGAGGCGGAGGGGCTGCGGATCGTGGTGAACACCTCGGCGCGGAAGCTCTACGTCTACGAGGATGGGAAGCGGACGCGGACGTACACGGTGGCGGTGGGGAAGAAGGGCCATCGTACGCCGACGGGCCGGTACGCGATCTCGCGGGTGGTCTGGAACCCGTGGTGGCATCCGCCGAATCGGCCATGGGCGCGGGGGAAGAAGGTGACGCCGCCCGGGCCGGGTAACCCGATGGGCCGGGTGAAGATGTACTTCCGGGAGATGTACTACATCCACGGCACGCCGGAGAAGGGGAGCCTCGGGCGAGCGGTATCGCACGGCTGCGTGCGGATGGCGAATGCGGACGCGATCGCCCTGGCGCGCCTGGTGCATCAGTACGGCGGCGGGGCGTCGAGCTCCACGATCGACCGTCTGGTGCGGAACTCGAGGACGACGCGGGAGATCTGGCTGAAGCGCCGGATCCCGGTGCACATCGTGTCGCGGACGGCGGCGGTGGAGGACGGCCGGCTGGAGCTGTACGGGTGGGGCGGCGAGGCGGGGGCCGAAGAGCTGTGGCGCGACGCGCTCGCGGCGCTGGAGGAGGCGGGCTACGACCTGACGGCGCTGGACCGGGAGGCGTTGTGGTCGCTGGTGCTGCGGTCCGAGGGCGCGCTGGTGACGGCGCACGTGGCGTCGCTGGTGGCGTCGTCGGACGCGACGCCGGGCCTTGCGCGGGTCTCGTAGGCGGCGAGCGGCGGGGGACGGATGGCGAAGATCCTGATCGTGGAAGACAACCTGGACCTGCTCTCGATCCTGCGGGACCTGCTCGGCTCGGAGTACGAGGTGAGGACGGCCCGGCGCGGCGAGGAAGCGATCGCGGAGGCGCGGGAGTTCGAGCCGGACCTGGTGATCCTCGACCTGCAGCTCCCGTCGATGGATGGGATCGAGGCGGGTCGCTGGATCAAGAAGGAGCTGCTGCCGAAGCGGGTGGCGATTCTGGCGCTCACGGCGCTGGCGCAGGCCGGGGACCCGGAGGCGATCCTGAGGTCGGGGTGCTGCGACGCGTACATGGCGAAGCCGGCGTCGTTGGACGAGATCCGCCGTCGAGTGTCCGAGCTGCTCGGCGAGGCGGGGCGCAGGGCGGCATGACGGCGCGCCCGGCGCGGCCGCGGCGTCTGGGGTTGCTCACGGACGTGGGCGGCGGCCCGTCGCAGGGGAGCCGCCGCCCGTACCCCTATGCGGTGGGCGACCGGATCGCCGGGGACCTGACGGTGATCGGGCACCTGGCGGCGGGCCGGCTGGGGCACCTGTACCAGGTGTGGAGCGCGCGGGAGTGGTGCGCGTTCACGTGCAAGATCCTGACGCCATCGCTGCGGGGAGACAGACGTGCGGTGGCGGCGCTGCGGCGCGAGGCGCGGATCCTCCGGCAGGTGGACCACCCGAACCTGATTCGCGCGTTCGGCGAGGGCGAGCACGACGACCTGCCGTACCTGCTCATGGAGTACATCGAGGGACCATCGATCTTCGATCTCCTCGAGCGTCGCCCGCAGCGAAGGGTCGGGGTCGCGGACGCGGTGCGGGTCGCGATCCACGTGGGCGCGGGGCTCTACCACCTGCATCGGCGCGGCTACCTGCACCTGGACCTGAAGCCGGCGAATCTTCTGCTGCGTGGCGCCGTCCCGGTGCTGACGGACTTCGACGCGGCGCGTCGGATCCGACCGGGCCGCCGCCCGCGCGAGCGGCTCGGTACGGCGCCATACATGGCGCCCGAGCAGGTGTTGCGCGCGCCGCTCTCCCCGGCCACGGACGTCTACGGCCTGGCCGCGGTGCTGTACGAGCTCCTGACGGGCCGCTGGCCGTACGAAGCCGTGTACGTCGGCGAAGAACCGCGCGAGGGCGAGGAGAAGCGCTACCCGCAGCTCGGCTATGATCCACCGCCGCCGCCTTCGACTTACAACCCGGAGATCGGGCCCGCGCTCGATGCCCTGATCCTGCGTTGTCTCTCGCGCGATCCGGAGGCGCGGCCGGCGTCGATGCACTCGGTGCTCCTCAGCCTGATGGAAGCGCTGGACGCGCCGAGCGCGCTCTGGCCCGAGGGCGTGGCGATCGAAAGGCGACGCACGCCGCGGGAGGCGGCCTGGGCCGAGACACCGGCGCCCGCGTTGGACGCACCGGCGGGCGGGCTGGCTGCGGTGCCAGCCGCTCCAGATGCGTTGCGGTCCGGTCGGGACGCGGTGCGGCCGGGCCCGCCGTTGGCCGATCTCACTCCGGACGCGCAACCCAGCGCCCCGGACGCACCAGGACACGCGAATGTGGCGTAGCGCGCTCCGGCGGACGACGCTCGCGGCGACGCTCGGGGCGGTGCTCACGGCAGCGTCCGGTTGCGCCGACGGGACGCCCGCCCTCGACAGCGACGCGGTGGCCTCGGTCCCGCTGGCGGGCGAGGGGGCGTACGATCGCGCGGCGTTGGAGGCCGCGCGCCTGGACCGGTCGTGGTGGGAGTGGGCGGAGCGGGATCGGCTGAGCCGCCGCGGGGCGCGGGCTCCGTCGGGAATCGGCGTCGACGCGGGCCGGGCAGTCCGCCCGGCGATCGCCGAGACGTGGGAGCAGATCACGCCCGAGACGACCGGGCGCCCGCCGGCCCTTCCCGTCGACGGCGGCGCGGGCCCGTCGGTCCTCCACATCCAGATCCTGCTCGACCGGGTCGGCTTCTCCCCGGGCGTGATCGACGGACGCTGGGGCAAGAACACCGAGAAGGCGGTCTATTGGTTCCAGCAGCGACACGGTCTGGAAACGACGGGGACGGTGGACACCGCCACGTACGACCGCCTCGCGATCGGAGCGGGCGACCGGCCGCTCGTCGAGCGGTACACGCTCACGGCCGCCGACCTGGAGGGGCCGTTCGTCGACATCCCGGAAGACGTCTACGAGCGGGCCGAGCTGGACTGCCTCTGCTACCAATCGCCGTGGGAGCGGCTCGCGGAGCGGTTCCACTCCGCTCCCGAACTGCTCGAGCGGCTCAACCCCACGGTCTCGCCGCGTTCGCTCAGAACCGGGACGACGCTGTGGGTCCCGGCGGTCCGCCGCGCCGATGAGCCGCCGGCGGGGACGATCGCGCGCATCATCGTCTCGAGGAAGGGGTACTACACTCACGCGCTGGACGCCGGCGGCCGCATCGTGCTCCACTTCCCCTCCACGCTCGGCTCCGCCTACTCGCCGTCGCCCGAAGGCGAGCTCAGCGTCGCGTCGATTACGTTCGACCCGCACTTCCACTACCAGCCGAAGCTCTTCCACGAAGTGCCGGACGAGGAGCCGGAGGCGATGCTGCCCCCCGGACCGAACTCCCCCGTAGGCGTCGTCTGGATGCAGCTCTCGGAGCCGCACCTGGGGATCCACGGGACGTCGGAGCCCGAGACGATCGGCTATGCGACGTCGCACGGGTGCGTGCGGCTCACGAACTGGGACGCCCGCCTCCTCGCGCAACATACGAGGCCGGGGACGCCGGTCGAGTTCCGCTGATCGCCCGGCGCGCGGACGTCACGGGGCGCCCGCGTTCAGCGGTTCACGCCGCGCCTGGGCGCCCATCTACGCTACGGGCGCCCATCTCCGCCCTCGGGCGCCCAACCCCGCGCGGCCCCCTTCCCCTCCCCCCGCCCCGCGCCTACCTTGCGGTTCCGGCCACATCTCGGATGGAGGCAACCATGACCGGACACCGTGCCAACGTCGCCCCGACCACCACGCCGACTCCGCCGGCCGCCCCCGTGCCGGCCGCCTCGAAGCTGCGCGCCGCCGCGACCCTCCTCGTCGCCGCGGCGATCCTGGCCTCGGCCGCGCCCGGGCTCGCGCAGGACGCGCCGCCGGGCACGGACATCTTCGTGGTCGACGTCGCACTCCGGGACGGGCGGCTCGCGGTCGGCGCGGTGCGCAACATCACCGCGCGCCCCGGCTACGACAATCAGCCGTTCTTCTCGCCGGACGGGCGGAGCGTCTACTTCTCTTCGATCCGGAATGGGGATCAGCCGGACATCTACCGCTACGACCTGGATAGCGGAACGACCGTGCAGGTCACGAGGACGCCGGAGGGCGAGTATTCCCCGACCCCGCTCCCGGACGGAGGGATCTCCGTGGTGCGGGTCGAGGCGGACGGCACGCAACGCCTCTGGCGCTTCTCTGCCGACGGGACGAACCCGACCCTCGTCCTGCCGGGGATCGCGCCGGTCGGCTACCACGCCTGGGGCGACGACAACACCCTCGCCCTCTTCGTCCTCGGCGATCCGCACATGCTGCAAATCGCCGATGTGAGGACCGGCGAGGCGGCCACGCTGGCCCACGACATCGGCCGCTCGCTGCACAGGATCCCCGGCCAGCGGGCGATCAGCTTCGTGCACCGCGAAGATGGGAAGGCCTGGATCAAGCGGCTGGACCTGGCGACCCGCGAGGCGCAGGTGATCATCCCCGTCGTCGGCAACGCGGAGGACTACGCCTGGCTCCCCGACGGGTCGCTCCTCATGGGGCAGGGATCGAAGCTCTACCGCTTCGATCCCGCTTCAGACAGCGACTGGCGCGAATTGGCGGACCTCGCCGCGCACGGGATCGACGGGATCACCCGCATCGCCGTGAGCCCCGACGGCGCCCGCATCGCCGTCGTCGCGGCGGGGCCGGGGCGCTGAGATCCGGCTCGCGCGATCAGCTCCGACGCGGTCCGGAACCGGCGACGGGGGCGATCCCCGGTGAGACGGTCCGGACCGCGTGCTCCACCGCCGCGTCGATGTACGCCTCGCGGTCGATCCGCGAGTCCAGGCGGCCGGCCAGGATCGTCGACACCACGCCGTGCAGCAGCGACCAGACCAGGTTCGCGACGATTCGCGCGTGCTCTTCGGAGCGGAACCGATCCGGCTCGCACTCCATGATCAGCTGGACCACCAGGTCCATCGACCGCCGCGTTCGGCGGTAGAGTTCTTGCGGGAAGCGCGCGACCCGCTCCGGATGGAACAGGTACATGACCTCATACCATTCCGGATTCTCCAGGCCAAAGTCCACGTACCGCCGCGCCAGCCGCTCGAGCCGCTCGACCGCCGGCTCGTCCCGCGTCACGACCGCCAGACTCTCCTCGTACCACCGCTCGAAGCCTTCGTAGATGAGCGTGTGGATCAGCGAGTCCTTGCTCGGGAAGTACAGATAGATGCTGCTGACGCTGCACCCGACGGCGCGCGCGATCATCCGCATCGAGACGTCGCGATAACCCTCGCGCGTGATCAGGTGCCGCGCGGCATCCAGGATCGCGGAGCGCAGCCCGGACTCGGATGTGGAGGCCATGCGAAACCAGCCGAGGAACCGATGCCGAACAGTGTTCGGGACTGCGCAGATTAGCGCCCCGGCGCGGCGATGTCAACGTGCCGCGGATCTCGCGCGGATCAGAGGAGTCGGCGCCGGACCCGGAAATCGACGTTGTCGCGGACCCAGGTCCAGAAGGCGTCCTGCGACTCCGGCTCCTGGTCCGGGATCCAATGCGCACGCCACCCCCGCATGACCACGTGGTCGACGGTCCAGAGCCGCACGCGGTTCCGCGGGAGATGCCGCTCCCAAGCGACCGCGACCGGCGGCTGCGGATAGAGGACGCGGATCGTGACGTTCCGGGCCAGGTACTCGAGGCCGCTGACGTCGAGCACGGTGAACCTGGCCGGGTCGTCGTTCGCGGGGCGAGCGCCGTCGGGACGCCGCGAGAGGTCGGGGACGCCGTCGCTCAGGACGACGATCGTGATCGGCGCCAGGGTGAGGTTCTGGCGCTGGATCAGCTCGGCGGCGCGTGAGAAGAACGCATTGAAGTCCGTGATGCGGTCGTTGGGCGGGAACCACTCCTCGAGGTCGAGCTCGATCTGCTCGACGGACTTCCCCTGGAAGTCGTGGATCGGGTGGAACGCCTGGGGCGTGCCCTCTTCCTGGCCGCCGATGGAGCCGACGAAGAGGGCGCGCGGGACCTCGAGCCCGCCATAGCCGTTGAGGTGGCCGTGGATGTAGCGCGCGGCGAAGGCGAGGGCGTCCTGGTACTCGCCCGTCGCGCGGAAGGAGCCGCTGACGTCGATGCCGATGATGAGCGTGCTGCGCGGCTGGCTCTGGGATGGCCCCTCCGCCGCGCAGGCGACGACGACGGCCGCGAGCCCGGCGGTGAAGGCGGCGCGCAGCCGGGGCGCGGCCATGAGGACGGGCCTCATGGCTGCACCTCCACGGCCGTGCGGGCGGACGCCCGCGAGCGGGCGGGGGCGGGCTTCGGCTGTTGGATCGGCAACCTCTTCATGGCTTCCTCGAGGCTCCCGAACGGGAGGTTGAAGACCGGCTGGGAGAGGACGAGGACCATGAAGAAGTTGATGGCAGCGGCCAGGATCTGCAGCACGGGGAGCGCGGCGAGTTCGACCAGCTCGGCGGCCCGGCTGCGGAACCAATCGTGGTCGCGCTTGAAGGCCTGCACCGTCTCGGACCACCACGCCACGGTGGGCTTGGCGGGCGGCTCGGCGTCGGTTTCGCCGACGGTGAGCGTCTGCCGCGAGAGGATCGCGAGGAGCGCCGGCGTGCCGAAGCGGCCGAACAGGAACCACGTCATGGCGCGAATGCCGATCCAGCCGAAGCAGGCGATGCCGAGCGTGCCGACCAGGCCGAGTCGCACCTCGCCGCCGGTCTGCTGCGCGATCCACGGGACCGACGCGTCGACGAGCTCCCGATAGAGGAAGAACACCTCGAAGAACATGACGATGACCTCGATGAGGGTCATCTGCACGATCTGCTTGACCCGCCGCGCGTCGATCGCCTCGGAGAGGACCTGGATCGACGCGAAGCTGCCGGAGACCAGGAGGAAGAGGAACAGGAACAGGATCGGCCCGACGATGGCCGGATTCGCGGCCGTGCCGGTCAGATCGTAGAAGACCTCCGTGAGCGTCGGCTGGAGCGTGAACGTGAAGATGGTCGCCTCGACGGCCGACCAGAGGATCGTCAGCAGGAAGGCGAGCCACGGCACGCCCGGCTTGAAGTAGCGCCGGGCCGTCCAGTCGAGGGCGGCGAAGGGCGAGGCCAGGACGTGGCGCAGGATGTGGAAGAGGAGCGCGGCGCCGTGGCGGATGGCGCCCCAGATCCAGCCGAGCGCGACAATGCCGAGGCGGACGAGGCCGACCCAGAAGAGCCACACGGTGCGCCCGGCGTCCCACCATGCAAGGGCGAGCGTCTGGAGGTAGTTGCCCCTGCCGGCGCGGAACGGGAGCGTGTAGATCGAGCTCATCGTGGTCCAGACGCCGACCACGAGGAGGAGGGCCGGCAGCAGGACGAAGACGCGCGTCGCGACCATGGCCAGGGCGGATCCTCCCGGCCAGAAGACCGTCTCGAGGAGCCGGGCCTGCCAGGCGGGGATCCAGACCAGGGCGCCCAGCAGGAACTCGAGGACCGGGCGCCACTCGAGGGGCGCTGCTTCCAGAAGGCTATCGAACATGATCGTTCCCTCCGTGTGGTTCGACCTACCAACGACGGACCGGAACCGGCGCGAGTCACAACGGCGCCGCGGGGAGAGGTGCGTAGATCAGAAGGCGAGGCGGTCGGACCGCCTCGATCAGGGTCGATGAGGTTGCTCCAAGATAGGGAGTCGACGGCCGGCTGTCCACGAATTCGTTGGCGACGTCGTCGGTCGATCGTTCCCGACCCCGTCGACGAGCTTGCCGGACGTCGAGACGCGACCCCATTTTGAGCGGTGGGTCGTCGCGCCCGCTCTCCCCGGAACGCGTCGGGAACACCCGGCCACGCCGCGCTGGCGACGCGAGTCGCGTTCTTCAAGTACGACGGGGGGATGAGCTGGTGACGCCGCCCACGCTTGGGAAGATCATCGCGCTCTTCGCGCCCGAAGGGCTTCTGCTGGTCCTGACCGCGTGGCTCGACCGCGCGGAGATGCTGCCCGAGTTGCCGCGTTACGCGGCCGCGGTCGCGTACACCGCAGCCGGGCTGCTGGCGCTCCGCCTGCGCCGCACCCGCGTCGCCCACGCCGTCCTCGCCCTCGCCCTCGCCTTCCCGGTCCTGGCCGGCCCCGCCGCGGGCGGATTCCTCGTGAGCGATGCGACGCGGAACGCCGCCCTGTTCCTGCTCCCGCTCGACCTCGCGGCCCTCGCGTTCCTCGCCGACCGGAGCCCGTTCGGACCGGCCGGACTCATGCGCCTCGGCGTCATCCTCGGCCAGGCGGCCCTCGTCGCCGCGGTCGCGTTGCGCGACCCGGCGGCGGCGACGGCGATCCTGGACCGAGAGATCCTCCCCACGGACGCCTCCGATGTGCTGCCGCTCCCGCAGCCCGTGCTGGCCTCGCTCCTGCTCGCGGTCGCGGTCCAGACCGGCGCGGTCCTGTTCCGGCCGGACCCGATGCGACGGGGCTTCCTCTGGGCGACGGCCGCGCTGACGTTCGCCGCGCTCGAGCCGGTCGACACGGGCGACGCGGCGACGTACCTCGTGACGGCCGGCGTCATTCTGGGCGTCGCGGTCATCGAGACCTCCTACACCCTCGCCTATCGGGACGGGCTGACCGGCCTGCCGTCCAGGCGCGCGTTCAACGAGGAGCTGCTCGGCCTGGGAAGCCGTTACGTCATCGCCATGGTCGACGTCGACCGGTTCAAGGGGATCAACGACAAACACGGCCACGACGTGGGGGACCAGGTGCTGCGCCTCGTCGCCTCGCGGCTCGCCCGGGTGCGCGGCGGAGGACGCGCCTATCGTTACGGCGGCGAAGAGTTCGCGCTGATCTTCATCGGAAAGCGACTGGACGAGGTCGTGCCCCACCTGGAGGGGATCCGAAAGGCGATCGAGGAGGCGCGCTTCACGGTCCGCGGGCCGGACCGGCCCAAGCGCCGGCCGAAGCAACCGAAGCCGTCGCGTGGCGAGCGGCCGACGCTGAAGATCACCGTGAGCATCGGCGCGGCGGAGCGGACGGAGCGGCTGGCGGAGCCGGAGCAGGTGATCAAGGAGGCCGATCGCGCGCTCTACCGGGCCAAGAACGGCGGGCGGAACCGCGTCGTCGCGTGACCGGCGCCTGACGGGCCCCTAACGAGCGGCTGACCAGCGGCCGACCTGCGCCGGCCGGCCGGGGTACGGGCGGTACGCGGCTTGCTCCCCGCATCCGGCGACCACGCCGCTTCAGGAGCCGGGGGATGAACGACCATTTCCGCCCGCACATCGAACCGCCGCGAGAGCCCGCGACGCCGATGCCGCAGCCGCCGGACATCCAGCCGCCGCGCCCCGACCGGCCGGAAATCGAAGAACCGCCGACGACGCCGGAGATCCGCCCTCCGCAAGAGCCGGCGCCGCCCATGCCCGAGCCGCCCAGGATCGAGCCGCCCGGGCGACGCGAGACCGAGCATCCCGAACGGGAGCGCCCGGCGCCGCCGGAGTAGGGGACACGGGGCGGTACCGAGGGGACGGACGGAGGGCGGCGCCGGAGCAGGAATGGAACGGGGGCGGCGCGCGGCGACCGCCGCC
>CALBZE010000106.1 GCA_937889645.1 uncultured bacterium | reverse complement strand
GGCGCGCGCCGCCCGCTCCTGCCCCGACTCGGCCTCGACGAGCGCGCGCAGCTCGGCGACCGTATCGCGCACCCGCGCGGCCAGCTCTTCGTCCCACGCGACGACGTCGCTCACGACCGCACGGGCCACCGACTCTAGCGCCCGCGCGAGGGTTGCCACGTCGTCCTCACGGGCCATCTGCGCGCTGCCGCGGAGCAGCCGCGACACACGCAGCAGCTCGGCCGCGTCGACGGCGCCCGGCGCCGCCGCGTCGAGCAGCTCGTCCAGGCGCCGGAGGCAGTCCTCGGCCTCGGTCCGGAAGAAGTCCCGAACGATCGGCATAGCGTCAGGGCTCCATCGGGTTCGCCGCCAGCCGCGCGTGGCGGATGATCTCCTTCATCTCCCGGACCGCGCGCTCCATCCCGACGAACACGGCGCGGCTGATCACGCTGTGCCCGATGTTGAGCTCCTCGATCTCGGGGATCTGCGCCACCGGCACGACGTTCTCGTAGGTCAGGCCGTGCCCGGCATGGACGTCGAGGCCGAGCGCGCGGGCGCGGGCCGCCGCGCTCCGCAAGCGCTGCAGCGCCGCTTCGGCCTCGGCCGCGCTTCGCTTGTACGCCTCCGCGTACTCGCCCGTGTGCAGCTCCACCGCGTCCGCGCCCAGCTCCGCCGCGTGGCGCAACGCCTCGGGGTCCGGGTCGACGAAGAGCGACGTCCGGATCCCGGCCGCGCGGATCCGCTCGAGCGCCGCGCCGACCTTGCGACGCTGCGGCTCGCTGCCGAGCGCGAGCCCGCCTTCCGTCGTGATCTCCTCCCGCCGCTCGGGAACGAGCGTCGCCGCCTTGAGCGGCAGGCCGACCGCGATGTCGACGACCTCGCTCTCCGCGGCCAGCTCGAGATTCACGCCGGTCCGGGATGTCTCGACCAGGAGCCGGACGTCCCGGTCCTGTATGTGTCGCCGGTCCTCGCGCAGGTGCACGGTGATCCCGTCCGCGCCGCCCAGCTCCGCCAGGACCGCTGCGCGAACCGGGTCCGGCTCGTCGGTGCGACGCGCCTGGCGGACCGTGGCCACGTGGTCGATGTTGATGTGGAGTCGCATCACTCGAAGGATAGGAGTGCTTCCAGCTCCGCCGCACGGTGGGCGTCCAGCCCGGCCGCCCGCGCCAGCTCGAGCGCCTCGAGACCGAGCGCGGAATATAGCGCCCGCTCCTTCGGGGACAACCGCGCCAGGTGCCGGCGCACCGTGTCCACGTCGCCGCGCGCGATCGGCCCGGTCAGCGCCGCCGAGACCCCGAGCTGTTCGAGGTTGTCCAGCGTGCCGCGGACCAGCGGCAGGATCGCGGGGAGCGCTTCGGACGCGGGAATCCCCGCCTGCACCAGCAGCCGGGCCGCCATCGAAACGAGCGCAACCAGGTAGTTCGATGCGAAGACGGCCGCGGCATGATACAGCGGCCTGAGCGACGGCGGCACGACCAGCGGCGTGCCCCTCAGCGCGTGGATCAGCCGCCGCCCCGCGGCCAGCGCCTCCGGCTCGCCGGCGATCGCGAACGCCGCGCCGACCAGCCGGTCCGCCCCCGACCACGGGTCCGCGACCGTCTGCAGCGGGTGCAGCGAGCCGACGGCGTACCCGACCGCGTGCAGCGGCGCGAGCACCTCCGTCGTCAGCGCGCCGGCCAGGTGGAACGCCACGCACCCCTGCGGCGCCGGGCCCGCGCTCGCCACCGCCCGCGCGACCTCCTCCAGCCGGTCGTCCGGAACGGCCAGGACGAGGATCGTCGTATCCGGCGGGAGCGGCTGCGGGCCGAGGCGGTACGCGACGCCGCCGTCCGGACGGTTGAACAGCGGATGCGGCGGCGGGTCCTCATCCCGGCCGAAAAACGTCAACCGCCGGACCTCCCCGCACGCCGCGAGCGCGGAGCCGAGGGCCAGACCCATCCGGCCCGGCCCGACGATGACGACCTCGTCGCTCATGCGGCGCCCGTCACGCTCACCCCGGCACGGTGCAGCAGCCGCCCGAGCGCCGGTCGCGGCAGCCGCGCCACGAGATTGACGACCGTTCCCTCGTCCTTCCTCACCAGGACTTCGCCCTCCCGATACACGACCGCCAGCGCCTCGCCGTCCTGGACGGGAATCTGGAGCCGAACCTCCGGCCGCTGCTCGAGGAGGATCTCGCGGACCTTCTCGCGCAACGCGTCCAACCCGCCGGCCTCGACCGCCGACGCGAAGACGACCGGCTCCCGGACCTCGAGCCCGACGCGCTCGCGGAATTCCTCCTCCTCCTCGTGCGTCAACTGGTCGATCTTGTTGAAGACCACCAGCATCGGCCGGTCGGCGACGCCGAGGTCGGCGAGCACCTCCTCGACGACCTCCTTGTGCTCCCGCCAGCTCGGGTGCGAGGCGTCGATCACGTGGACGAGCAGATCCGCCTCGTGCGTCTCCTCGAGCGTCGCGCGGAACGAAGCCACGAGGTGGTGCGGCAGCTTGCGGATGAAGCCGACCGTGTCGGTCACGAGCACGCGCGTGCCCGGACCCAACTCGACCTGCCGCGTCGCCGGGTCCAGCGTGGCGAAGAGCCGGTCCTCGACGAAGAGCTCGGTCCCCGAGAGCGCACGCAGGATGGAAGACTTCCCCGCGTTCGTGTACCCGACCAGCGCCACGCGGAACTCGCCCTTGCGGCCCTTGCGCTGCGTCGCACGGCGCCGGGCGACGACCTCGAGCTTCTCCCGCAGGTCGCGGATTCGCCGGTTGATCAACCGGCGGTCCGTCTCGAGCTGCGTCTCACCGGGACCCCGGGTCCCGATCCCGCCGCCGGTTCGCTCCAGGTGCGTCCACATCCGCCGGAGCCGCGGGAGCATGTACTGGAGCTGCGCCAGCTCGACCTGCATCTGCGCCTCGGCCGTCCGCGCCCGCGTCGCGAAGATGTCCAGGATCAGCTCGGCCCGGTCCACGATTCGGACCTTGAGCGCGTCCTCGAGGTTCTTCCCCTGCGCCGGCGAGAGCTCCTCGTCGAAGATGATGAGCGACGCGCCGGTCTCCTGGACCAGCTGCTTCAGCTCCTCGACCTTCCCTTCGCCGATGTAATACTTGGGGTGCGGCGAGTCGAGCCGCTGGACCAGCGTCCCGACGACGACCGCGCCCGCGGTGTCCGCCAGCCGGGACAGCTCGTGGAGGTGCGCCTGCGCCGCACGCGGCGACTCCCACTTCATCGGGGCCGAGACCAGAACGGCGCGCTCGCGCGGCGCCTCGGTCGAAATCGGTTCGCTGATGAGACGACTCCTTTCCTCAGGGTGAACGACCGTTACCGTACCCCCGGCCGCGGGCTCAGTTCTCGCCGATCACCATGACCTTGCCGGAATGGTCGTAGGGAATGTCCACCGACACCGGCTTCTTCAGGTAGATCGTGCCTCGGACCCTGTAATCGACGGAGCCCGTGCCGAGAACGCTGCGGATCGCGCCGCCGAGCCCGCGGTAGCTGAACTCGACCGGGATCTCGACCGTCGTGCTGTCTTCCGCGCCGACGCGGAGCTCTTCGGTGAACGAGCCTCGGGTCACCTCGATCCAACGCTTGCCGTCGGACGTCGGCTCGGCGAGCTGCACGTCGTAGGTGAGCCCGTCCGCCTCGAGCGCGAAGTCGTTCGGGTTCTCGACGCTGAGCCGGACGTAGAGAAGCCCGCCTTCGAATCCGAGCGCGCCGAGCCGCACGCCGGCGACCCGGACCTTCGGCTCCTCGATCCGCGGCATGCACGACGCCGCAGCGCCCGCGAGCACGAGGGCGCACAGCGTCGCCTCAATCCACTTCCTCATTCGCGTTTCCGTTCCGTTTCCCGCCGCGCCGGTGGGCGCCGCGATCCTGCCGCGACTCCGCCTCGCGACGCCGCTCCTCCCACCACGCCAGCCGCTCGCCGATGCGCTTCTCGAAGCCGAACTCGCTCGGCGTGTAGAAGGTCGCACCGCGGAGCCGGTCCGGCAGGTACTCCTGTGGCAGGTAATGGTCCTCCGAGTCGAAAGCGTACCGGTACCCCTGACCGTAGCCGAGTTGCTTCATCAGCTTCGTCGGCGCGTTGCGGATGTGCAGTGGCACCGGCTCGGCCGGGGTCTCGCGCGCGGCCGCCATCGCCTTCCCCATCGCGGTGTACAGGCGGTTCGACTTCGGCGCCGTCGCCAGGTAGACCGCCGCCTGGCCGAGCGCGAGGTCGCCCTCGGGCGAGCCGAGGAAGTGGTACGCGTCCCGGGCCGCGATCGCGATCTGCAACGCCTGCGGGTCCGCGAGCCCGATGTCCTCGATCGCCATTCGCACCAGCCGCCGGGCGATGTAGAGCGGGTCCTCGCCGCCGTCCAGCATCCGCGCCAGCCAGTAGAGCGCGCCCTGCGGGTCGCTGCCCCGCACCGCCTTGTGCAGCGCGGAGATCAGGTTGTAGTGCTCCTCGCCACCCTTGTCGTAGCGCGCGAAGCGACGCTGCAGCGCCTCTCGCGCCGTCTCCGCGGTGATCCGGCCGTCCGTGGCGAGCGTGGCCGCGGTCTCGAGCGCGTTGAGCGCCCGGCGCGCGTCGCCATCGGCCTCGCGGGCGATCAGCGCAATCGCGTCCTTGTCGACCCGCAGGCCGCGGCCGCCGAGGCCGCGCTCGTCGTCGGCGAGCGCGCGGCGCATGATCGTCTCGAGGTCCTCCTCCCGGAGCGGCGAGAGGACGAAGACGCGGGCGCGGCTCAGGAGCGCGCCGTTGACCTCGAAGCTCGGGTTCTCCGTCGTCGCGCCGATCAACGTGATCGTGCCCGCCTCGACGTGCGGCAGGAAGGCGTCCTGCTGCGCCTTGTTGAAGCGGTGGATCTCGTCGCAGAAGAGGATCGTGCGCGGCCCGCCCGCGCGGCGCCGCGCCTCCGCCTCGCGCAGGATCTCGCGGACGCGCGGCACGCCGTCCGTGACCGCGCTGAAAGGCACGAACACGGCGCTCGTGCGTTCGGCGATGATCCGCGCGAGCGTGGTCTTCCCGGTCCCGGGCGGGCCCCAGAGGATCAGACTCCCGACCTCGTCGCGCTCGATCAATTCGCGCAGCGCGCGGCCGGGGCCGAGGATGTGGTCCTGGCCGACGAACTCGTCGATCGTGCGCGGGCGCATCCGTGCCGCGAGCGGCGCGTCGGGATCGAACCCGTCGCCCGCCGCCGCCGACGCCTGCATCGCTTCTTCGAAGAGCTCCAACTCGTCCATTCCCTCCACGGCCGGACCCGTCAATGTTCGCCGAGCAGGACCCGGATCAGGTAGTACGACGCCGCGCCGAGGATCACGCCGCCCGGCACGACCAGCCCCGGCCGGTTCTGCGTCTCGGGGATCAGGTTCGACGCGGCCACGTAGATCGTCACGCCCGCCGCGAGCGCCAGGCCATACTCGCCCAGCAGGCCGATCGCCGGCGTGATCGCCGCGCCGAGCACCGTCGCCATCCCGATCGCGACCAGCGCGGCGACCGTCTGCCGCACCGTGTTCCCGCTGGCGAGCATGACGCTCGCCAGGGTGACGCCGGTCGGCACCTTGTGAAGCGCGACGGCCAGGAAGATCACCACGCCCAGCTCCCGCGCCGCCAGGAACCCGCCCGCGATGGCGACGCCGTCGAAGAACGAGTGCGGCAGCAACCCGATCAGCGCCCAGACGCCCACGCCGCGCGAAACCATCGCTTCGATGTGCGTCTCCTCGCCGAAGTGGAAGTGCGGCGTCATCGCGTGCTGCGTCAGGTGCACGATCATGTAGCCGACGACGACGGCCGTCGGCCCGCCGCTCACGGCGAGTGCGCCCGGGAGCATCTCCAGGATCGCGACCGCGAGCATGAACCCCGCGCCGAACGCGATCATCCCGTTGAGCGCGCCGAGCCCGCGCCGCGCCCGCCCGATCACCAGCGCGCCGCCCAGGAGGTTCGCCACGCCCGCGAGCGCGGCGAACACCACAGATGCGATCACTCCGCCACCTCCCGTCGCACCCACTCCAGGAGCGACTCCCTCGTGTTCAGTTCGGGGTCTTCGATCACGGCGTCGACGAGCGCGCGAAGGATCTCGCCGAAACGCGGGCCGGGCTGGAGCCCGAGCGCCTTGAGGTCCCGGCCGTCGATCGCGAGACCGGCCGCATCCAGGACCGGATGCTCGAGCAGGACCCGGTGCATCATGCGCCAGCGGACGATCAGGTCCGCCGGCCCGCCCCCGCCTCCGGCCGCCCGCCAGAGCGCGAAACGCAACCTGAACAGATCATACACCAGATCCACGCCGATGTCGCGCAGCCACCGCCGCACGCCGGATGCCGGCGCGTCCGGCGGGAACAGGTCCGACTGGTGCGCGACGAGCCGCCTCACCCGCGCGGTGTCCGCGTTCGACGCCTTGAGGCGACGCATGATCTCTTCGGCGATCCGCGCGCCCAGCACCTCGTGCCCGGTGTAGCGCCACCCGCCGCGCAGGTCCCGCGTCCGTGCTGCGGGCATCCCGACCGCGTGGAGCAGCGCCGCCATGCGGAGAAGCGGGCGCGCGGCCGGGAGCGCGTCCACCGCCAGCAGACTCCGGGCCCAGACGTCGAGACCGGGATGCCGCGCCTCGCTCCCGTGCGCCGGCCGCGCCGTTGCGTCCATCTCGGTGCGCGGCTCCCCGCCCTGCCCCGCGCCCGGCCCGCCCCGCTCGGCGCCAGCGCCCACGGTGCGGTCCAGTTCGGGGAACAGCACCGCGAGCGCGCCGGACGCCGCGTACAGCGATAGCGCCCGCGATGCGCGCGGCGTCTTGGTGAAGATCTTCCAGAGTTCCTCGCGGATCCGCTCGGCGGACAGGCGCGGGAGGTTGGGCGTGGCCTCGACCAGGGCGCTCCACGTGGCCGGATCGATCGCCAGCTCGAAGTGGCCGGCGAAGCGCAGCGCGCGCAGGACTCGGAGATAATCCTCCGCGAATCGCTCGGCCGGCTCGCCGACCGTGCGCAGCCGTCCTGTTTGCAGGTCCTGGAGCCCGAGGTACGGGTCGCGCAACTCGCCCGTGAGCGGGTGCCACGCCAGCGCGTTGCAGGTGAAGTCGCGTCGCGAGAGGTCTTCCTCGATCGTGTCGGCGAACTCGACCGTCGCGTGCCGGCCGAAGGTCTCGACATCGCGGCGGAACGTCGTCACCTCGTACAGCGTGCCGTCGACCAGGACGCCGACCGTGCCGTGTTCGATCCCGATCGGGACGGTGCGGCGGAAGATGCGGCGCACCTCCGCGGGGCGGGCGCGGGTCGCGAGGTCCCAGTCGTCGGCGGGGAGGCCCAGGACCGCGTCGCGGACGGCGCCGCCGACCGCCCACGTCTCGTACCCGGCGTCCTCCAGGCGACGCGCGATCTCCCGTACGGCGCGCGGCGGATTCAGCTCCATCGGTTCCCCGTGTGCGCTGACGGCCTCATCCACGTCTCGGCGAGCCGCGCCCGGCGCGGCGCCCGAGGCTCACCCGGCCGAGCCGTGCCCGGCGAGGCGGCGCTCGACGATGTCGCAGATCGCGTGGCCGATCGCGAGGTGCAGCTCCTGCGCGTGGGCGCCCTCGGTCGTCGGGACGACGATGGCGACGTCGACCAGCTCGCGCAGCGGCCCGCCGTCGCCGGCCAGGAGCGCGACGGTGCGGGCGTCCACGTCCCGGGCCGCGCGCGCCGCCTCGAGCAGGTTCGGCGAGCGCCCGGACGTCGAGTGCAGGAACACAACGTCGCCCGACCGGGCGAGCGCGCGGATCTGGCGCGCGAAGACGTGCTCGAAGCCGTAGTCGTTCGATGCGGCGGTGAGGAGCGACGTGTCGGTCGTGAGCGCGATCGCCGGGAGCGGACGGCGGTTGTGACGGAACCGGACCACGTACTCGGTGGCCAAGTGCTGCGCGTCCGCGGCCGAGCCGCCGTTGCCGCAGAAGAAGAGCTTTCCGCCGCCGTCGAGCGTGTGGAGCACCATCTCGGCCACCTCGGCGACGCGGCCCGACAGCTCGCGCGCCGACCGCGCGGCGGTTTCGGCCAAATCGTCGAGGTGGCGCTCGACGTCACTGACCAAAGGACTCTTCATGACCGTCCCGGGAGCAGGGTCGCGAGGCGATCGGGGCCGAACGCCCGGGCCGTCGCCTCGAGCGCCGCCGGCCCGGCCTCGGCCGCCGCCTCCAATGCGTAGGTGAGCAGCGCGTCCGCGGCAAGGAGGTCGATCGCGGCCGCGCGGTCGCCTGGCGACTCGAGCACGGCGCGGAGCCGGTCGAGCGCCGCCGCGCCGAGCGCCGCCGGGATCGGCGGCAAGCCGGCGCCCTCCGCACCGGACGCGCTTGCCGAGCCCGCAGCACTCTCCGCGGTCGTCGCGTCGACCGCGCCGAGCGCCTCTGCCATGCGCTCGAGGAGCGCCGGCGGCGGCGCGGGTTGCCGCTGCACCAGCCAATCCAGCACCGGGAGGCTCACGATCACCCTTTACCGAGAAGCTCCCGCACGATCGCGCTGGTGCGGCCGAGCGCGTCGCCGACTTTGGCCGGGTCGCCCACGCCACCCTGCGCCATGTGCGGCCGGCCGCCGCCGGATCCGCCCGTCGCCTGGGCGACTTCGCGGACCAGCCGGTCCGCGCGGACGCCCTTCGCGATCAGGTCGTCGGTCACGACGGCGAAGAGCGCGGTCTTCTCCGGGAAGCGCGCGGCCAGGACCGCCGCGCCGCTCCCCAGCCGCTCGCGCAGCCGGTCGCCGAGGGTGCGCAGCTCGTCCGCGGACGCGACGTCGACCTCCGTCGCGACCACGCGCGCGCCATCGACGGACGACGCCGCCTCCAGCAGCTGCCCGACCACGTCCGCCGCGCCGGCCGCGCGCGCCCGCTCGAGCTGACGCTCCAGCTCCCGGTTCTCCTCGAGGAGCTGCTCGATCCGCCGCAGCAGGTTGTCGGGCGACGTCTTGAGGAGCGACGCCGCGTCGCGCAGCGTCGCCTCCTGCTCGACCGCGCGACGGTACGCCGCGGAGCCGGTCACCGCCTCGATGCGCCGCACGCCGGACGCGACGCCGCTCTCGCTCACGATCCGGAACAGCCCGATCTCGCCCGTGTGCCGAACGTGCGTGCCGCCGCACAGCTCCATGCTCACGCCGGGCACCTCGATCACGCGCACCACATCGCCGTACTTCTCGCCGAAGAGCGCCATCGCGCCCTTCGCCACGGCCTCGGGGTAGCCCATGTAATCCATGCAGACGTCGACGTCGGCGAGGATCGCGCGGTTGACCTCGTCCTCGACTTCCCGGATCTCCTCCGGCGTCATCGGCTTCGGGTGCGAAAAGTCGAAGCGCAGCCGGTCGGGCGCCACGAGCGAGCCGCGCTGCAGCACGTGCGTGCCGAGCACCTTGCGCAGCGCCGCGTGCAGCAGGTGCGTCGCCGTGTGGTTGCGCTCGGTGTCGTGGCGGGTCGGCTGTTCGACCGTCGCGCGGACGCGAAGCGGCGTGCTGCCGCCGGGGAATTCGCCTTCGACATCGCCCAGCACCGCGACCCGCCCGGCGACGCGGCGCACCTCGTCGACGTGGAGACGCCAGCCGTCGCCTTCGACCGTGCCGCGGTCGCTGACCTGGCCGCCCGCCTCGACGTAGAACGGGTTCTCGCGCAACTGCAGCGCGAGCCGGCCGTCCGACCGCCGATAGGCGATCACGTCGGTCTCGAGCGACGTGCGCTGGTAGCCGACGAACTCCTGCTCTGCGTCCGGGTCCAGCTCCTCCCACCCCGCGCTCAGCGCGTCGGCCGCGATCTCGAGCCCCGCGGCGCGACGATCCGCGCGCGAACGCTCGCGCTGCTCCTCGAGCGCCCGGTCGAACCCTTCGACGTCGACCGCGTACCCGCGCTCGCGCGCGATCAGCTCCGTCAGATCGAGCGGGAAACCGTATGTGTCGTAGAGGCGGAACGCGTCGGCGCCCGAGATCGTCGGGCGCGGCCTGGCGCCCGCGTCGATCGCCGCGCGCTCCTGCGGCGGGAGGTCGGGCGCGACCTCTTCGATCCGCTCCATCCCGGTGTCGATCGTCTCGAAGAAGCGCTCCTCTTCCGTCCTCGTGGCGCGCAGCAGGTGCTCGCGCCGCTGGACCAGCTCCGGGTAGGCGTCGCCCATCGCGTCGACCACCGCGTCCACGACGTCGACCAGCGTCGGCTCCCGGCGGCCGAGCAGCCAGGCGTGCCGCACCGCGCGGCGCATGATCCGCCTCAGCACGTAGCCGCGCCCCTCGTTCGTCGGGAAGACGCCATCGGCCATCAGGAACGCCGTCGCGCGCGCGTGGTCGGCCAGGACCCGGTACGAGACGCCGCTCGGCGACGTCGCTTCGTACGGCACGCCCACGACCTCGACCGCCCGCTCGATCAGCGGCGTGAACAGGTCCGTCTCGTAATTCGAGTCGACGCCCTGGAGCAGCGCGGCGAGCCGCTCGAGCCCCATCCCGGTGTCGATCGACGGCGCGGGGAGCGGCGTGAGCTCGCCGTCCGCGCCACGGTCGAACTGCATGAAGACAAGGTTCCAGAACTCGAGGATCTGGCTCTGCTCGGTGAGCGCGACGAACTCCTTGAGGGTGAGCGGATTCCCGATCTCGGACGCCGGGCGGCGGTCGTAGTGCAGCTCCGAGCACGGGCCGCACGGCCCGGTCTCGCCCATCTGCCAGAAGTTGTCCTTGTCGCCCAGGCGGAAGATCCGCGAGGCCGGAAGCCCGGCCACTTCCTGCCAGAGCTCGAACGCCTCGTCGTCCGAGTGGTGGACCGTCGCCCAGATCCGATCCGGCTCGAGCCCGAACTCCGCCGTGACCAGCTCCCACGCGTAGCCGATCGCCTCGCGCTTGAAGTAGTCGCCGAAGGAGAAGTTGCCGAGCATCTCGAAGAAGGTGTGGTGCCGCGGCGTCACCCCGACCTCCTCCAGGTCGTTGTGCTTGCCGCTCACCCGCAGGCACTTCTGCGACGTCGCCGCCCGCTTGTACGCCCGCTGCTCCTCACCCAGGAACACGCGCTTGAACTGCACCATCCCGGCGTTCGTGAAGAGGAGCGTCGGGTCGTCCTGCGGGACGAGGCTCGAGCTGGGCTGGATGCTGTGCCCCTGGCGCTCGAAGTATTCGAGGAATTTGCGACGGATCTCGGAGGCTTTCATGGAAGCCGTGTCGTTCGGGTCGGATTCAACCGTAAAGGGTCTATAATATAGACGCGTATCGCGACCTTGCGAAGGGGCGCCGTTCGATTCGCGGGCCGGGCGATCCCCGCGATCGGCTCCCTCGAAACTTGTGGATGCGCCCCGACCGTACCATCGTTCCGCTTCGGCCCGACCACGACTTCGGGCATCCACCACCCAGTGCGACGGAGACACGCGATGAGAACGGCGAAATCGGTTGGCCCGCTCCTTTGCTGGGCCCTTGCGGCATGCGGCGGTGGCGCGGCCGGCGAATGGGCAGGCACGGTGACGGACAGCGCGGGCGTGGCGATCGTCGAGAACCCCGCGACCGGTATATGGCGCGGCTCGTCGAAATGGCGGGTCGAGGAGACGCTGCGGATCGGCACGACGGAGGGAGATCCGAATTACCAGTTCGGCGCGATCGCCTCGCTGGACGTGGGCGAGGACGGTACGATCTACGTGCTCGACCAGCAGGCGCAGCAGGTACGCGCCTACGACGCGAACGGTGTCTACATCCGCACCATTGGTCGGCCGGGGAGCGGGCCGGGCGAGCTGAGCCAGGCCGCGGCCGCGGTCCTCGTCGGACGCGGCGATACGCTCTACGTTGCGGACGGGATGAACCAGCGGGTGAACCTCTATCTCCCCGACGGCACGCCGGCCGGCAGCTTCCCGCTCCCGATGAACGCCGGACTCGCGGTCCGGTGGGCCCACCTGCCCGGCGGCCGCTTCGCCCAGGAGTCCCGGCCGATCCCGATGGCGATCCCGGGTCAGCAGGCCACGAGCAGCGCCCACGTCGTCCTCGTGCGTGGGCCGGATGGCGCCGTCCTCGACACGCTGCTGCGGCTCCCCGAGGGGAAGACGTTCCAGTTCCAGGGCGGCAACGCGCAGATCCGGCTCTTCGAGCCCGAACCCGTCTGGGACGTCTGGCCGGACGGCTCATCGGCTTCGGGCGTCAGCACCGACTATCGCATCGAGATCCGCGGCCCGGACGGCCGCCTCGAACGGATCGTGAAGCGCCGGTTCGAACGGGTGCCGGTCACCGAGAGCGACCAGCAGGCGATCCGCCAGGCCATGGACAAGCTCTTCGAGCAGCAGGGCGTCCCGGCCATGATCCGGCAACAGCTCGTGCAGGCGATCGACTTCGCCGACCACTACCCGGCGTTCTACACGATCGTGGCCGGCCCGGAGTGGACGCTCTGGGTCCAGCTCGGCCAGACCGCCGCCGACGTGGCGGCCGCCGGCACCCTCAACGTCCAGGACCTCGGCGCCCCCGAGTGGGACGTCTTCGACGCCAACGGCCGTTACCTGGGCGTGGTCCGCTTCCCCGAGCGCTTTCGCGCGATTCGGTTCGTCGGGAACGACGTCTATGGCGTCTGGCGTGACGAGTTCGACGTCGAGCACGTCATGCGCCTGCGCGTGATCGGGATCGGCGCGGCCGACTGAGAAGCGGGCAATGAAACGCATGGAGCGGCGCCGCCTTCCGGCGGCGCCGCTCCACTTCCTCCGCGGCAACGTTCTCCGCGGCCATCCACGCCGCGGCCACTTTCTCCGCAGCCGACGCCGCGGTCGAGGCCGCGTACCGACTCACTCGTCGTCGGACGCCGACGCCACGCCGACGCCGCGGATCCCGAGCTGCTCGCGCACCTTCGCCTCGATCTCCGCGGCCAGCTCCGCGTTCTCCTTGAGGTACGCCTTCGCGTTCTCGCGACCCTGACCCAGCCGGACGTCGCCGTAGCTGAACCAGGCGCCCGACTTCTCGATCACGTCCGTCTCGACGCCGAGGTCGATCAGCAGGCCGGTGTGGCTGATCCCCTCGTTGAACATGATGTCGAACTCGGCCTGCCGGAACGGCGGCGCGACCTTGTTCTTCACCACCTTGACGCGCGTGCGGTTCCCCACCTGCTCCTGCCCATCCTTGATCGCGCCGATCCGGCGGATGTCCAGACGCAGGCTCGCGTAGAACTTCAGCGCACGACCACCCGTCGTCGTCTCCGGATTGCCGAACATGACGCCGATCTTCTCGCGGATCTGGTTGGTGAAGATCACCGCCGTCTGCGAACGGTTGACCGCACCCGTCAGCTTCCGCAACGCCTGGCTCATCAGCCGCGCCTGCAGACCCACGTGCGAGTCGCCCATCTCGCCTTCGATCTCCGCCCGCGGCACCAGCGCCGCCACCGAGTCGATGATGACCACGTCGACCGCACCGCTACGGATCAGGACCTCGGCGATCTCCAGCGCCTGCTCACCCGTGTCCGGCTGGCTGACCAGCAGGTTCTCGACGTCCACGCCGAGCTTGCGCGCGTACTCCACGTCCAGCGCGTGCTCCGCGTCGATGAACGCCGCGACACCGCCCTTCTTCTGCGCGTTCGCGATGACGTGCAGACACAGCGTCGTCTTACCGCTCGACTCCGGGCCGAAGATCTCCGTGATCCGGCCACGGGGGATCCCACCGATCCCGATCGCCGCGTCCAGGTTCATCGCGCCCGTCGAGATCGCCTCGACCACGATGCGCGCGCCATCCGCGCCCATCCGCATGATCGAGCCCTTGCCGTGCGCCCGCTCGATCTGCGAGATCGCCACGCTCAGCGCCTTGCGCTTCTCCTCACTGATTTCCACGGTCGGCATAGTTCCGCCTTTTCTCCCTCTGGGATCGGTTGCCCTTGTGCGACCTCGGTGGTACCCCCGGCGCGATTCGCGGTTCCTGCTGTCCGCGCCAAACTTTCACGATTTTTCAGGTCCGGTCAAGCGCTCGACCGGCCACCGTGATGTCCGCTTGGGACAACATTTGTTGGACGGCGCGGCCCAACCGCGGCCACGACGAAGTTCTGCGAATTTCAAGACGGCGAGCCGACCGCCGTCCGGATCGCCGCGGCGGCCCGGTCGATCCCCGCGTCGTCGATGTCCAGATGGGTCACCGCGCGGACGCGGCGCGAGGTGAACGGCGTGAGGAGCACGCCGTTGGCGCGGGCGCGCTCGGCCAGCGTCGGCGCGTCCAGGTCGTCCCACACGACGTCGATCATGACGATGTTGGTCTCGGGCGGCACGACGCGGATCCCGGGCGTGCCGTCGAGCAGGTCGGCGAGGCGCCGGGCGCGGGCGTGGTCGTCGGCGAGCCGCTCCCGATGGTGTTCGAGGGCGTAGAGGCCGGCGGCGGCGAGGATCCCGGCCTGGCGCATCCCGCCGCCGTGGCGGCGTCGGATGTACCACGCCTCGTCGATCAGCTCCGCGCTCCCCGCGAGTAGCGAGCCGACGGGGCAGCCGAGCCCCTTGGAGAGCGTGACCATGACGGTGTCGGCCTCGGCGGCGAACGTCGCCTCGGGGATCCCGGTCGCGACGCTCGCGTTCCAAAGGCGGGCGCCGTCGAGATGGACCGGGATCCCGCGCCGCGCGGCGATGTCGCGGATCGCGCGCATCGTGCCGAGCGGCATGATCTTGCCGCCGGCGGCGTTATGGGTGTTCTCGAGGCAGATGAGCGACGTGCGCACCGCCATCCGCGCCTCGGGCCGGATCGCGTCCCGCACGAGGTCCGGTGTGAGGAGGCCGTCGGGGGTCGGGACGGGCCTGAGCTGGATCCCCGCCCATTGCGCGGCCGCGCCGCCCTCCCAGTCGAGGATGTGGCCCGTCGCTTCGATGACGACCTCGGTCCCGGGCGACGTGAGGACGGCGACCGCCGTCTGGTTCGCCATCGTCCCGCTCGGGAAGAAGAGCGCTGCCTCCTTGCCGAGCAGCTCCGCGACGCGCGCCTCGAGCCGCTTGACAGTCGGGTCGTCGCCGAGGACGTCGTCGCCGACCTCGGCGCGGGCGATCGCCTCGCGCATCCCCGGCGTCGGCCTCGTGACCGTGTCGCTCCGTAGGTCGACAACCTGCGACACCATCGCCTCCCCCTCTATTCCTCCGCGAGCCGCGTCCCGCAATCCGCGCAGTACCGGCTCCCCGGCGGGTTCGCGAAGCGGCACCTCCCGCAAACCGTCCCGGCCCGCACCGCCTTGCGGTAACGTTCGACCTCGCCGTCGAGCCAGGCTTCATCGAACTCGGCGGGAGCGCCCGCCGTCTTCGCCCGCCTGGAGCGGAACAGCGGCGCCATGACGAACCCGACGCCGACGGCGGCGATCAAGAAAAGTGCAACGTAAGCCATAGCCCGGAAACTACATCACGCCTGCGGGCTCCGCCACCCGCCGACCTCACGCCCGCGACTCACTCGTCCGGCCCTGCGCCGTGCCCCGCCACGATCCCAACGACCCGGATCGCTTCGGCCACGCTCCACGCCTGTGCGAAGCACCCGCCGGGCACGTGCGGCGGGTCGCCCGAGACGACCTCGGCGACCTGCCCGAGCCCGAACTCCCGCATGTGCGCCGCCAGCGGCACGAGCAACTCGCGCAACCGCTCGCGCGCCGTCGCCCGATGCCCGTGCACGCGCAGGTACGCCGCCGCGAACGGGCCGAGGAGCCATGGCCACGCGGTCCCCTGGTGATAGGCGGCGTCGCGCTCGCGTCGCCCGCCCAGGTACTGCCCCCGGTACGCCGGGTCCTCGGGTGCGAGCGTCCGGACGCCGAGCGGAACCAGGAGCGACCGCTCGACCGCCGCCACGACGCCCTCTGCCTGCTCGGGCGACAGCGGCGAGTGCGGCAGGGAGACCGCGAAGAGCTGGTTCGGCCGGAGCGACGGGTCCGGCCGGCCGGCGTCGTCGATCCGGTCGTAGAGGTACCGCCCGTCGGCGTACCAGAATGCCTGGAACGCGGCGCGCGCCCGGTCCGCTGGCGCCGCGTACTCGCCGGCCGGCTCGCCCAGCATCCCGGCCAGCGCCGCCGCCCGGCACAACGCGTTGTACCACAACGCATTGATCTCGACCGCCCGCCCCTCCCGCGGCGTGACGACCCAGCCGTCGACCTTCGCATCCATCCACGTGAGCTGCACGCCTTCGTCGCCCTGGCGCACGAGGCCGTCCGGCTGGAGTCCGATACCGAAGTGGGTGCCGACGCGGTACGCCTCGAGGATCGCCCGCACCGCCGGCCAGAACTCCCGGACGTCGCCGCCCGCATCGGCCAGCGCGCCGACGGCCTCGACGAACCAGAGCGACGCGTCCGCCGCGTTGTAGTGATCCAGCGGGACGTCGCTCGCGTAGTCCGGGAATCGGTTCGGGACGAGCCCGTCCCGGAGGTGCGCCGCGAACACGCGAAGGACCGATGCCGCCTCCGCCGTGCGCCCGAGCGCGAGGCAGAGCCCGGGGATCGAGATCATCGCGTCCCGCCCCCAGTCGGCGAACCACGGGTACCCGGCCAGGATCGTGGATCCGCCATCGCGTTCGACGAGGAAGGCGTCGCCGGCGAGGGCGAGGCGGGCGGCGAGCTCGCCGAGCGGTCCGTCGCCGCCGCCCACGCGCCGGCCGCGCGCGGCGACCCCCGCCCGTCGCCGCCGTTCCTCGAGCTCCCACGCCTCTGCCCGCTCCACCGCGACGGGAGCCGTCCCAACGGCGAGCGTCCACGTGAACCCACCCCGCAGCTCGGCCGTGAGGACGCCGGGGCAGAAAAGGTCTTCGCGGTCGTCGAGCCCTCGCTCCGTATCGATCGGGTAGACGGTCGAGTAGTACCAGTCGCCCGTGTCGCACCAGTCGCCGTGGTCGAAGGAGAGGACGAGCGGCGGGAGCCCCGGATACGGCGAGTAGGCGATGTGGCCCGTGCCGACGGCCGCGCCGCGGGCGACGTCGTCGTTCGCCGCCATGAGCGCATGAAAGTCTCGCCCGGCGACGAGCGGCCGCAGCTCCATGCGCGCGTCCCCGCCCTCAATGCGGTAGCGCATCACGACGACGCCCGCGGTCCGCGCTACGAAGAGCGTGCGCGTGAGCACCAGTGAGCCCAGCCGGTAGCGCCACGTGGGCCACGGGTCGAGGCGGAAGTCTTCGAGGTGCCGGTGCCCTTCCGGGTGCACGACCCCGGGGTAGACGTTGGCGGCCAGGTCGTAGCGGCCGCCGTCGGGGGTGAAGAGCGTCTCCTCCAGGCGGGACAGCAGGACGACCCGGTCGGTCGGCGGGCGGAGCGCGACGACGAGGAGGCCGTGGTAGCGGCGAGTGTTCGCACCGACCGCGGTCGACGAAGCGTAGCCGCCGCGGCCGTCGGTCTCGATCCACTCGAGCCGCGACGCGACCTCGAAATTGCGGAGGCGGGCGGCCGGGACGACGAGGGCGGAAGGAAGCATCGTCGCCGGACGCCCGACTCAGCGCGTCTGGACGGCCAGGATCAGCGCGGCCGCGATCCCGACCGCATCCCAGGCGAGGTCGCGGTAGCTGAACGGCCCGCCGCGGCGCCGGTCGTGGAACTCCTTCCAGACCCCGGCGGCCGCGGCGCTCGCGCCCGCCGCCAACTCCGCCGGCCCGTGGCCGAGACCCGCCGTGCGGGCCGCGCCATACGCGAAGCTCGTCGCGGCGAACGACATGAAGAAGTGGCGCAGCTTGTCTTCGGCGAACCAGGCGTCGGCGATGGCAGCCGTGGTGTCCGCGAACTGCGGCGCGGCGGCTGCGCGCGCCACCGCAGGGATCGGCGCCGCGTGGGGCTCACACACCCCTACGGGTCCGAAGCAGAACGCGAACAGGAGCGGGGCCCAGATCAACATGCCGGCGAGACCTTCAAGAGCCGGGCCGCGCCGCTGTCATTGCGACGCGTGCGACGACCACGCGCGGGCTGCGGCGATCGCGCGGCGCCAGCCCAGGAGCAGCGTGTCGAGCGTCGCGCTCTCCATCGCTGGCCGGAACACCGTCGGCTCGGGGAGCGCGCCCCGGAACGCCTCGGCGTCGAACCAGATCCCGGCGGCCAGCCCCGCCAGCCCGGCAGCGCCGAGCGCGGTCGTCTCGACCATCGCCGGGCGGCGCACCGGCCGCGCAATCACGTCCGCCTGGAACTGCATGAGCCAGTCGTTCAGCGCGGCGCCGCCGTCCACGGCCAGCTCGACCGCCTCGACGCCGGAGTCGGCCTCCATGGCTTCGAGCACGTCGCGCGTCGAGTACGCCATCGCCTCGAGCGCCGCGCGGGCCAGGTGTGCCCGCCCCGTCCCGCGGGTCAGCCCCACGATCGTGCCGCGCGCGTCGGGGTCCCAGTGCGGGGCGCCGAGTCCGACGAACGCGGGAACGAAGTAGACGCCGTCGTTCGACTCGAGCGTCCGCGCCAACGCTTCCGACTCCGGCGCCTGAACGATGATCCCGAGCGCGTCGCGCAGCCACTGCACCGCCGCGCCGGCGATGAAGATCGAGCCCTCCAGCGCGTAGGCCGCTCCGCCGCGGGCGTCGCAGGCGACGGTCGTGAGCAGCCCGCGCGACGACTCGATCCGCCGATCCCCGGTGTTGAGCAGGAGGAACGCGCCCGTGCCGTACGTGTTCTTCGCCAGCCCCGGCGCCCAGCACCCCTGGCCGAAAAGCGCGGCCTGTTGGTCGCCGGCCACGCCGAGGATAGGGACCGGCCGCCCGAAGACCGACGCATCGGTCTCGCCGAAGTCGCCGCTCGACGGACGCACCTCGGGAAGGATGGCCCGCGGCACGCCGAAGAGCCGAAGCAGCTCGTCGTCCCAGTCCAGGGCGTCGATGTTGTAGAGCAGCGTCCGCGATGCGTTCGTGGGGTCCGTCGCGTGGACGCGGCCGCCGCTCAGCTTCCAGATCAGCCAGGCGTCGATCGTGCCGGCCGCGAGGTCGCCCGCCTCCGCCCGCTCGCGCAGCCCCGGCACCTCTCGCAGCAGCCACTCCAGCTTGGTCGCGGAGAAGTACGGATCGAGCACGAGCCCGGTCCTCGACCGGACCCACGGTTCGAGCCCCTTCTCCTTCAGCTCCCGGCACCGATCCGTCGTGCGCCGGTCCTGCCACACGATCGCACGGTGGACCGGCTCGCCCGTCGCACGGTCCCAGACGACGACGGTTTCCCGCTGGTTCGTGATCCCGATCGCGTCCGGCGTCACGCCCGCCGCGGCGGCCGCCTCCCGCGCGACCCGGAGCGTGACGGCCCAGATCTCCTCGGCGTCGTGCTCGACCCAGCCGGCGTGGGGGAAGTGCTGCGTGAACTCCGAGTAGGCGCGGCCCACGACCCGGCCCCGCTCGTCGATGACCAGGCACGTCGTCCCGGTCGTCCCCTGATCGATCGCCAGCACGTGCTTCATGTTCCGCTCCTCCGTGCGGCCCGTGACGAGGCCGGCGCCAACCCGAGCGCCTGCCGAATCGAGTCCTCGTACGGCGGCCTCAACACCCCGTGATCCGTCACGATTCCATCGATCAACTCCGCCGGCGTCACGTCGAACGCCGGCGCGTACACGGGGACGCGCTCCGGTGCGGTCAACCGCCCGAATCCGCGCCGGACCTCGTCGCCGTCCCGCTCCTCGATCGGAATACGGTCGCCGCCGGGCGTGTCCGGGTCGATCGTGCTCGCGGGCGCGGCAACGTAGAACGGGATCCCGTGGTGCCGCGCGAGCACGGCCAGCCCGTACGTCCCGATCTTGTTCGCCGCGTCGCCGTTCGCCGCGATCCGGTCCGCGCCCGTGATCACCAGGTCGACCCTGCGCTCCTTCATGAGCGTCGCGGCGACGACGTCGGCCACGAGCGTCACCGGCACGCCCGCCCGCTCCAGCTCCCAGGCAGTGATGCGGCTCCCCTGGAGCAGCGGCCGCGTCTCGCCGACGTACACGTGCACGCGCCGGCCGAGGGCGTGGGCAAGATAGACCGGCGCCAGCGCGGTACCCATCCCGCCCGTCGCGAGCGCACCGGCATTGCAGTGCGTCAGGACCGCGACGTCGCCCTCGGGCAAGACTTCGAGCCCCCACTCGCCGATCCGACGGCACATCCCGCGATCCTCGACCAGAATCGCGTTCGCCTCGTCGAAGAGCGCCCAGGTCGCCTCCGGCGGCGTGGCGCCGACGGCGCGCTCCAGGCGGCGGCGCATCCGCTCGAGCGCCCACGCGAGGTTCACCGCCGTCGGCCGCGTCGCGGCGAGCATTTCGACGGCGGATTGGATACGCGCCCGGAATTCCCAGTCCGGCAACATCGAATGGCGCGCGGCCTCGACGGCCACGCCCATCGCGGCCGCGATCCCGATCGCCGGCGCGCCACGCACGCGCAGCGTGCGGATCGCCTCGGCCACTTCGGCGGCCGTCTCGATCCGCAACCGGACTTCCGCCTCCGGCAACCGCGTCTGGTCGAGCAGGTCGATCGCAGCCCCATCCTCGGTCCAGCGCACGGCTTCCGGATACGTCATCGGAATCTTTCCGGCTCAGGGTAGGAGTTCGAATCCACGGAAGTTGTACCGCCAGCCGAGCGCGCGGAAGAGCGACATCATCCGCGCGATCGGAAGCCCCATCACGGCGAAGAAGTCGCCCTCGATCCACTCGACGAGGGTGGCGCCGTACCCCTGGATCCCGTACGCGCCGGCCTTGTCCAACGGCTCGCCGGTCGCCACGTACTCTTCGGCCGTGCGCCGGTCGAAGGGGCGGAACCGGACCCGGATCCCTTCGACCGAGCTCTCCACCCGCCCGTCCGGCGCCGCGATCGCGATCCCGGTCTCGACCCGGTGCTCGCGACCCTCGAGCCGCATCAGCATCCGCACGGCTTCCGCCTCGTTCGCCGGCTTGCCCAGCACCTCACCGTCGACCACCACCAGCGTGTCGCACCCGATCACGAGCGCGTCCGGCCGGAGCCGCGCGACCGCGCACGCCTTCTCCCGCGCCAGGTGCTCCGCCACCTCCGCCGGCGCCGCCGAAGGATGCGCCGACTCGTCGACCTCCGCCGGGACCACCTCGAACTCCAGGCCGAGCATCTCCAGGAGCTGCACCCGGCGCGGCGACCGCGACGCCAGCACCAACGGCGGAACCTCGACCGTCGCCACGCCCCCTCGTTCCCCCTCGGGCTGAATCGATGTCATCGTTCCAGGATCAAGGTGACCGGTCCTTCGTTCACCAGCTCGACGTCCATCATCGCGCCGAACTCGCCCGTCGCCACGCGGCCGGGCAGGCGCTCGCGCATCAGGTCGACGAACCGCTCGTACAGCGGGATCGCGATCTCGGGCGGCGCCGCCTCGACGAAGCTCGGCCGCCGGCCCTTCCGCGCGTCGCCGTACAGCGTGAACTGGCTCACCACCAGCGCGCCGCCGCCCACGTCGTCGAGAGAGAGGTTCATCTTCCCCTCGGCGTCGGGGAACAGCCGCAGCCCCACCACCTTGTCCGCCATCCACCGCAGCCGGTCTTCGTCGTCGTCCGCCCGAAAACCGGCCAGCAGCAGGTAACCACGCCCGATCTCTCCCGTGACGCGGCCGTCCACCGTGACGCGCGCACGGGATACACGCTGCAATACGACCCTCATTCTCGTCCCGAGTGTCCGCGCCCGGGCGCCACCGTCGGCCGCCCGGGGCCCGCTTCACTCCACCGTCACCGACTTCGCGAGATTCCGCGGCTGGTCCACGTTGCAGCCGCGCAGGACCGCGATGTGATACGCCAGGAGCTGCAGCGGGATCGCGGCCAGGATCGGCGTCAGGATCTCGTGCGTCTGCGGGATCGTGATGAGGTGGTCCACCCTCTTCCGCAGCTCCGTGTTCCCCTCGGTCACGACCGCGATCACACGCCCGCCCCGCGCCTTCACCTCCTCGATGTTCGAGACGATCTTGCTGTACGTCCCGTCGTGCGGCGCGATCACGACGACCGGCATGTTCTCGTCGATCAGCGCGATCGGACCGTGCTTCATCTCGGCCGCCGGGTAGCCCTCCGCGTGGATGTAGCTGATCTCCTTGAGCTTGAGCGCGCCCTCGAGCGCGGACGGGAAGTTGAGGCCGCGGCCAAGGTACAGGAAATTCGCGGCATCCTTGTACGTGCGCGCCAGCTCCCGGATCGCTTCGTTCAGCTCCAGCACCTGCTCGACCTGGTCGGGGAGCCGCTGCAGCGCCGCGACCAGCTCGCGCCCCTGGAGGATCGACATCGAGCGCAGCCGCGCCATCAGGATCGTGAAGAGCGCGAGCACCACGACCTGGCTTGTGAACGCCTTGGTCGACGCCACGCCGATCTCCGGGCCCGCGTGCAGGTAGATCCCGAAGTCCGACTCGCGCGCGATCGTCGAGCCGACCACGTTCACGATCCCCATGACGCGCGCGCCGCGCTGCTTCGCTTCTCGCAGCGCCGCCAGCGTGTCCGCCGTCTCGCCCGACTGGCTGATCGCGATGACCAGCGTGTCCTCGCCGATCACGGGGTTGCGATACCGGAACTCCGAGGCGTACTCGACCTCGACCGGGATCCGCGCCAGCTCCTCGAGCATGTACTCGCCGATCAGGGCGCTGTGCCACGAGGTCCCGCACGCCGTGATCGTGATGTTCTTGATCTTGAGCAGCTCTTCGCGAGTGAGCGTCACGCCGCCCAGCTTCACGTTGCCGTCCTCCTCGAGGAGCCGGCCGCGCATCGCGTTGCGCAACGTCTCCGGCTGCTCGAAGATCTCCTTCAGCATGAAGTGGTCGTGGCCGCCCTTCTCGATCGCTTCGAGGTCCCAGGTGACGTGGTCGACCTCCTTGCTGATCGAGTCGCCCTTGAGCGAGAGCGTCTCGAACCCCGACTCGGTCAGGACCGCGATCTCGCCGTCATCCAGGTAGACGACCTTGCGCGTCTGGGCCAGGATCGCGGCGACGTCGCTCGCTACGTAGTACTCGTCCCGGTCCCCGATCCCGAGCAGGAGAGGGCTCCCGCGCCGGGCCGCGACGATCTTGCGCGGCTCCTCACAGCACAGGACCGCGATCCCGTACGTCCCCTCGACCTGCCGCAGCGCCGCCCGCACCGCCTCTTCCAGCTTCCCCTCGTACGCTTCCTCGATCAGGTGCGAGAGCACCTCCGTGTCCGTCTCGGTCCGGAACTCGTGACCCAGCTCCTCCAGCTTGCGGCGCAGGGTGCCGGCGTTCTCGATGATCCCGTTGTGGACCACGGCGAACCGCCCGGCGCAGTCTGCGTGCGGGTGCGCGTTCGTCGTGGTCGGCGCACCGTGCGTGGCCCACCGGGTATGCGCGATCCCGCACGTCCCTTCCGGCGAGCCCTGGTCCCGCAACACCGCCTCGAGCCGGCTGATCTTCCCCGCCGTCTTGCGCGTCTCGAGGCGACTGTCGACGACGACGCTGATCCCGGCCGAGTCGTAGCCCCGGTACTCGAGGCGCTTCAGGCCGTCAATGAGCAGAGGGACGGCCGGACGGTGACCGATGTAGCCTACGATTCCGCACATGAACCCCTCACGTTCTCACCCGTCTGATAAGCGCTGCCGACCGATCCGTTTGAAGCCCCGCGCCGGCCGGAGGCCGCTCTTCCTTCAAGTCGTGTGCTCCTGGACGCCCACCGCCGCCGGGTGCGTTCCCGAAGGGAGCAGAGCCGCGCGCGCCTTGGCGACGAGGTCCCGCGCGTCAGCCTCCGTCGGCGCTTCCGCCATGATCCGCAGGATCGGCTCCGTTCCCGACGGGCGCAGGTGCAACCACTTCGCATCCGCGGGCCAGGCGAGCCGCAAACCGTCCTGGCGGTCGACCTCGGGCGCCCCGAGGCGGCCCAAGAGGGCCGCGTACGCGTCCTCGAGGCGTCCAGCGTCGCGGGGCAGTTTGTCCTTGATGATCACGTAGCTCCTGTGGCCGGCGACGTGCTCGTCCAGCGTGCGACCCGTCTCGACGAGGAGCTGCAGCACGAGCGCGGCGGCCACGACGGCATCCCGGGTGAGGTGAACGTCCGGCAGGATCACGCCGCCGTTCCCTTCCCCGCCGATCACCGCGCCCTCCGCTTCCATCCGGCGCGCCACGTTGATCTCGCCCACCGCCGTCCGATAGAACGGCACGCCGGCCGCCGCGGCCACATCCTCCACGACCCGGCTCGTCGACAAGTTCGTCACGACCGGGCCACGCCGGTGCCGCAGCACGAGCTCCGCCGCCAGCGCGAGGGTGAAATCCTCCCCGATCGCACGGCCGCTCCCCGAGACCAGTGACAGCCGGTCGGCGTCGGGGTCCGTCGCCAGGCCGAGGTCCGCGCCGCTCTCCCGGACCAGCCGTTCCAGGTCGCCCAGGTTCTGCGCGACCGGCTCGGGTTCGCGCGGGAATCGGCCGTCCGGCTCCAGGTTGAGCCCGACGACCTCGCACCCAAGCTCCTCGAGGAGCCGGGGCAGCACCGTCGACCCCGCCCCGCGGATGCAGTCCAGCGCGACCTTGAAGCGCCGCCGACGCAGCGCGTCGATGTCGAGATATGGAACGCCCAGCACCGCGTCCACGTGCCGCGCCGCGGCCGCCGGGTCCTCCGACACCTCGCCCAACCCATCCCACCCTGCGTACGGGAGCGGCCGATCGGCCACGTACGCACGCATTCGCGGGCCTTCGTCCGCGTCGAGGAACATCCCGGCGCCCGACGCGAACTTCAGCGCGTTCCACTCCACGGGGTTGTGGCTCGCGGTGACGACGATTGCACCATCCGCGCCGTGGTGCCGGATCGCGTAGAGCGTCGTCGGCGTCGGCGCCAAACCGACGTCGATCACATCACACCCGACCGACTGCAGCGCCGCCGTCGCCACGCGCGCGAACATCGGCCCGGACGTGCGGGAGTCCCGGCCCAGGACCACGCGCGGCCGACGACCGCCCGCCGTCTCCCGCAGATACGCGCCGAACGCCGCTGCGAAGCGCGCCACCACCTCCGGCGTCAACGCCTCGCCGACTCGGCCGCGCACGCCGGAAACACTGACCATCAACCCGTCTGGAATTTCGAACGCCATCGACCGCCCTCCAAAAAAGCGACGGGGCCGCCGTGTACGCCTACGGCCGGCCCCGGGTCGACAATATTAGATCGCACACCTGGCATGGTCAAGAAACACTTGTCGACGCAGGCAGGCCGCCAGCCAGGAGCTCGATTAACGCGCTCGGATTGTCCGCGTTGAGCCAGTGGCCGCCCTCGACCTCGTGGAGCCGGACGCGACCCGTCCGCTGGCCGGCGACCTCGATCCGCCGGGCCACCTCATCCCGGAGCACGTCCGATTGCGTCGCTCGCAGGAAATGGATCTCCAACTCGTCGGGCGGCGCCTCGACCAGATCCATCAGATCTGTCGCGAAGAAATCATCGAGCAGCGACTGCATGACGTCGAAGTCGAGCGTCCAGTGGTACCGGCCGTCGGTCGGCGAGAGGTTGCTCGACATCCACTGCGCCACGCCCGTCGCCCAGCCGTCGCCCTCCAGCGCGCTCACGGCCTCGCCCCGCGTCGCGAACGGGCCGGGGTGGCGACGCACGGATTCCAGCATCCGCACCGCACTCCCGCCCGGAGCCCGCGCCTCAGGGGTCGAATCGACGATCCAGAGCTGGTCGACGTCACCCGGGTAATCCCTGGCATAAACGAGCGCGACCTTGCCGCCGAACGAATGGCCGAGGATCGCGTCCGTCCGGACACCGAGCGCGCGCGCCAGCTCCCTCACGTCCGCCGCCGCCGCGGCGAGCGTGTGCGGTGGTGCGAATCCCTGCGAGCCGCCGTGCTCACGCAGGTCGACCAGCACGACGCCCCAATCGGGCCGCGCGGCCACGACCCGGCGAGCGACCGAGCCCCAGTTGCGGCCCATCCCGTAGATGCCGTGAAGCACGAACAGCCACCGCCCGGGCTCAGCCCCCGGGGCCGTGATCCGCTCGTGCGCCAGTTGCCGACCAGACAATCCGCGAACCTCCGCTCTCGTTCCCCAGGCCACGCCGCGCGGCGCGCGGCGTCGGCGCCGAAGTCTACAACGCTCCGGACCGGGCGGGCAATCGCACCTCTCCAGATGGGCGGGGCACCGGCCGTTGGAGGCGCGACGGCACCGGTTGTCGCCCGCGGCACCTCCCTCACGCAGCCGGCCGCCCATCGCCACCGGCCGCGTCTCCCGGCCCCGTTGCCCGCCCCGGCGACGGCGCCTACCTTTCCCGCCCCCGGCAACTTCGAACCATTTCCGACGGAACAACCGATGACGGACGACGCGTTTCGCTTCGCCACCCTCGCGATCCACGCGGGGCAGCAGCCGGAGCCGACGACCGGCGCGATCATGCCGCCGGTCTTCCAGACCTCGACCTACGTGCAGGAAGGACTCGGCAAGCCGCGCCAGGGTTACGAGTACGCGCGGGTGAGCAACCCGACCCGGTCCGCGCTCGAGGCCAACGTCGCGGCGCTGGAGGGCGGCAAGCACGGCATCGCGTTCTCCAGCGGGCTCGCCGCGACCGAGGCGATCGTCAAGCGCCTCTCCGCCGGCGACCACGTAGTGTCCGAGGAGAACACCTACGGCGGCACCACGCGCCTGTTCACGCAGGTCCTCTCCCGCCTCGGCCTCGAGTTCACGTTCGTCGACTCCCGCGACCCCGACAACGTGCGCCGCGCCATCCGACCGAACACGAAGCTCATCCACGTCGAGACGCCGACCAACCCGCTCATGCGGTTGTGCGACATCCGCGCGATCGCCGAGATCGCGCGCGACGCCGGGATCGATCTGTCGGTCGACAACACCTTCGCCTCGCCGTACAACCAGCGGCCGCTCGAGCTCGGCGCGACCATCGTCGTCCACTCCAGTACCAAGTACCTGAACGGCCACTCCGACGTGATCGGCGGCATCGTCGTTACCAACGACGACCGCATCGCCGAAGACCTGCGCTTCCAGCAAAAGGCCGTCGGCGCCGTGCCCGGGCCGTGGGACTGCTGGCTCGTGCTCCGCGGGACCAAGACGCTCCACGTCCGTATGGAGCGGCACAACCAGAACGGGCAGCGCGTGGCCGAGTTCCTGCAAAACCACCCGGCCGTCGAGCGGGTCCATTACCCGGGGCTGCCGTCCCACCCGCAGCACGAGCTGGCCAAGCGCCAGATGCGCGGCTTCACCGGGATGCTCAGCATCGAGCTGGGCTCCGCCGAGCGGGCGAAGAAAGTCGTGGAGGGGACGCGCATCTTCTCGCTGGCGGAGAGTCTGGGCGGCGTCGAGAGCCTCATCGGGCTGCCGGCGCTCCAGACCCACGCGTCCGTTCCGCCCGATCGGCGGGCGGCCATGGGGATCACCGACTCCCTCGTCCGTCTGTCCGTCGGGATCGAGGACGTCGACGACCTCATCGAGGACCTCGATCGCGCGCTGCGCAACGCGTGATCGCGGGGAAACGGCGCGAAACCGCCCACCAACGCTCGTCGTAGGTCCGAGCACGGCCGGCGCCGCTGCGCCGCAGCGCCGGTCGGCACGAACGACGGCCCGGCGCCGCTCGAGCGCGGCGCCGGGCCGTCCCGAACCCGGAGCAGCAACATGACCGATTCCACGAACGTCCGAGCGCCACGCCGTCCCCTCTCCGAGATCGACCCCAGCACCTGGGAACACCCGGCCGACCGCGCAGCACTCGCCGCTCTTCGCCGCGTCCCCGTGTTCGACGAGGTCCTCAAGAAGGTCTTCGGCCTCTTCGGCGAGAAACCGATCCGCCTCGCCTTCCAGGCGAACGCCGTGCGCGTGTCGGAGCGACAGTTCCCCAAGGTCCACGCCCGTTATCGCGAGGTGCTCGAGACGCTCGACGCGCCAGAGCCGTATCCGCTCTTCGTCTCTCAGACGCCGCTCGTCAACGCCGGCGCGTACGGGATGGACAAGCCGTTCATCGTCCTCAACTCGGGCTCGCTGGCGCTCCTGGACGACGAGGAGCTGATCTTCCTGCTCGGCCACGAGCTCGGCCACATCATGAGCGGCCACGTGCTCTACCGCACGATGACCGTCGTCCTGATCCGGCTGGCCGAGCTCGGCTTTCCGATCGTGGGGCTGGCGGCGCGCGCCGTGCTGCTCGGGCTCCTCGAGTGGAGCCGAAAGAGCGAGCTCTCGGCCGACCGCGCCGGGCTGCTCGCGGTCCAGAACCCCGAAGCCGCGCTGCGCACGATGCTGAAGCTGGCCGGCGGCGGCTCGCGCGAAGAGACCGACCTGAACGAGTTCCTCCAGCAGGCCGACGAGTACCGCCGCGGCGGCGATGTGGCAGACGCGGTGTTCAAGGTCCTGAACCTGCTCGGCTCGACGCACCCCTTCCACGTGCTCCGGGTCGCGGAGCTGCGGGACTGGATCGAGGCGGGTGACTACGACCGCGTACTGCGCGGCGAGTATCGGCGCCGCACGGACGGCAGGACGCCCTACTCCGAAGACCTCGCGGCCGCGATGCGCGCCTACGCCGAGGACGCCAAGTCGATGATGGACCAGATGAGCGAGGCGGCGCGCAAGGTCCGCGACGCGTTTGCCGCCGGGTTCAAGCAGCCGTAACTTGAACGGCATGAAGATCCTGATCGTCGGAAACGGAGGTCGGGAGCACGCGCTGCTCTGGAAGCTGCGACGGGATGCTCCCGACGCGGAGTTCTACATCACGAAGGGGAACGGCGGGACGGCCGACCTGGCGACGTCGCTCCCCCTCTCGCCCACGGACGTGGCCGCGCTCGCGGCCTGGGCCGAGTCGAACGCGATCGACCTCACGGTCGTGGGACCGGAGGCGCCGCTCGATGCGGGGATCGTCGACGTCTTCGTCCGCCGCGGGCTCGCCATCTTCGGACCCACGCGCGACGCCGCGGCGATCGAGTCCTCCAAGGCGTACGCGAAGTCGGTCATGGCGCGCGCCGGCGTGCCGACCGCGGCGTACCGGTCCTTCACCGATGTCGGGACCGCGGAGGCGTACATCCGCGAGCGAGGTGCGCCGATCGTCGTCAAGGCGTCCGGCCTCGCGGCCGGCAAGGGCGCCGTCGTCTGCGACTCGGTCGATGCGGCCGTGGACGCCGCGCGGGCAATGCTCGCCGGCGGCGAGTTCGGTGCGGCGGGGAGCGAGATCGTCGTCGAGGAGTTCATGGAGGGCGAGGAGCTCTCGGTCTTCGCGCTGACCGACGGCGAGAACGTCCTCCCGATGCTCCCGGCCCAGGACTACAAGCGCGTCGGCGAAGGCGACGTCGGACCGAACACCGGTGGGATGGGCGCCTATGCCCCCGTCTCGCTGGTCGACGCGACGCTCCTCGAGCGCATCCGCCGCGAAGTCCTTCTCCCCACGCTCGCCGCGCTGCGCGAGGACGGCCGTCCGTTCCGCGGGCTCCTGTACGCGGGGCTCATGGTGACGGCCGACGGGCCGAAGGTCGTGGAGTTCAACGCCCGCTTCGGCGATCCGGAAACGGAAGCGCTGATTCCGCTGCTGCGCTCCTCGCTCCTCGAGCCGATGCTCGGGATCGCCCGCGGCGAGACGATCGCGACCTCGCGCCTGGAGTGGCACGACGGCTACGCGCTCACCACCGTCCTCGCGTCCGCGGGCTACCCCGGCTCGTACGAGAAGGGGAAGCCGATCACGATCCCGGCGCACGTCGCCGAAGCCGACGACGTCGTCGTGTTCCACGCGGGGACGGAGCTTCGCGACGGGCGGCTGGTCACGTCCGGCGGGCGGGTCCTGGCCGTCACCGCGCTCGCGCCGACGATCGAGCAGGCGGCGGACCGCAGCCGTGCGGCGGCCGAGGCGATCGAGTTCGAGGGGAAGCAGTTCCGCCGCGACATCGGCTGGCGAGAGTTGCAGCGCCATGCCCGAGCTTCCTGAGGCCGAGACGATCGCGCGCGACCTGCGCCGCCACGTCGTCGGCCGCACGGTCACCGGGGTGAAGGTCACCCACGCCGACGTCCTCGGCTCCGGACTCACGGCGAAGTCGCTCTCCGACCGCGTGGTCGGGCGGCACATCGGCGACGTCGGCCGCCGCGGCAAGAATGTGGTGATCCGCTTCCGGGCCGGTTCCCGGATCGGCCCCATCCTCGTCGTCAACCTGGGGATGACCGGCCGGCTCGTGGTGAGCGAGGCGCCCAAGGCATCGGAGCTGCGTCACGTGGCCGTCCGGTTCGAGCTGGACCACGGCGGCGCGATCCTCTACGACGACATCCGGCGCTTCGGCCGGCTCGATCTCTACACCCCCAAGGAATGGCTGGCCAGGCAGCGTGAGCTGGGCATCGAGCCGTTCTCCGACGCGCTCACGGCCGAGCGACTCCACGAGATGACGCAGCGGTCGCGCACGCCGATCCGCAACTGGCTCCTGGACCAGCGCCGCATCGCGGGGATCGGAAACATCTACGCGAACGAGGCGCTGTTCCGTGCGGGGATCCGCCCGACGCGACCGGCGAACACCCTGAGCCGCGCGGACGCCGAACGGCTGCGCAAGGGGATCCGCGACGTCCTGGGCGAAGCGATCAAGGTGCGGGGCACGACGCTGCGGGACTACCGCGACGCCAGCGGCGAGGCCGGCGGCTTCGAGCCGCTGCTCAGGGTCTACGGCCGGGAAGGCAAGCCTTGCCCCGTCTGCGGCACGCCGATCGAACGGGTCGTGATCAGCAACCGTTCCGCGTTCTACTGCCCCAACTGCCAGAAGTAACCCGTCGTCGACGGGACCCCGGGAAGGCTCGGGCTGTAACACCGTCCATGAGTCGCACGGCAGAACTCCGCGCCCACGTCCGGGAGCATGCCCGGGACCGCCCCGGCCTCTACCGCATGCTCGGTCCGTCCGGCGAGGTGCTCTACGTGGGGAAGTCCGTGCGCGTTCGCACTCGCCTCCTCTCGTACTTCCGTGCCCGGCGCGGCGAGAAGGCGGCCGAGATCATCGGCCACGCCCACGGCATCGAGTGGGACTACGTCCCGAACGAGTTCGCCGCGCTCCTCACCGAGATGCGCCAGATCAAGCGGTGGCGCCCGGTCTACAACGTCGAGCACAAGCGGGACCGGCAGTACTGTTTCATCAAGGTGACACGCGAGGCGGCGCCGCGGCTCCTCCTGGCCGGCGACGTGGCCGAGGACGGCGCGCTGTATTACGGCCCGTTCCGCGGGCGCGCCCGTGTGCGCGAGGCGATCCGCGAGCTGTCCGACCTCCTCGAGCTCCGCGACTGCCGCGCGGCGACGAAGATGCGGTTCGCCGACCAGCTCGAGCTGTTCCGCGTCGACGAATCGCCTCGCTGCTACCGCGGCGAGATCGGCCGGTGCCTCTCCCCATGCGCTGCGCGCTGCACCCGAGGCAAGTACCTCGAGCGTGTCGACCTGGCCTGCCAATTCCTCGAGGGCCGGGCCGACACGCCGCTCCTCGTGCTGCGGGAGCGGATGGCGCAGGCGGCGGAGCGGCTCCAGTTCGAGTACGCCGCCGCGCTGCGCGACCGCGCCGACCGGCTCGACGGCGTTCGGCGAGAACTCATGGCCCTGCGCGGCAGCATCCAGGCGACGACGTACCTCTATCGCGTCCCCGGGCACGAGGGACCGGACCGACTCTACCTGATCCGGAACGGATTGGTCCGCGCCGAGTTCGACTGGCCGGACGCGCCCGAGGATGCGGCACGTGTGGCCGACGCGATCCGGACCGAGCTGGGCCGGGTCGAGCCTTCCCTGCTCCCCGTCTGCCCGCACCAGGCGGCGGAGATCCTCCTCGTCGCGCGGTGGTTCCGTCTCAACCCGGAGGAGCGGAGCCGACTCATCGATCCCGCCGAGCTGCTGGACGCGCGCCTCACCGCCTGAGGCTGGCTTCGATCCTGCAATCCTCGGGGTTGGAAGTGGACCCCTCGCAGGATCGGTGCGCAATGCCTGGACATCTCCGGAATCCGGCCGCCCTCCTGCTCCTCGCGGGGGCGGTCGCCGTGGGCTGTACGAACCGCGAACCTTCCGCCGACTCCACTTCGATACACGGGCCGTGGCGCTGGGTCGGCTCATCCGGCGGGATCGCCGGGATCCGTCCGACGCCGGACGCCGAAGGGTACGAGCGGATCCTGTACTTCCACCGCAACGGGCGACTCACGATCTACGAGGGGGATTCCATCCACTCCCGGGTCGGGTACCGTATCGCGCCGGTGCACGATTCCGCCGGTTCGACGCCGAGCACCGGGCTCCACTACGACGACCCGCTCCACGCCTTCCCGTTCGATCCCGGCGTCGAGCGCCAGGTCGTGCGCAGCCGCGGGCCCGACACGCTGATCCTGGCGGACCCGTGCTGCTTCCGCTACGAGCACGCCTTCGTCCGGATCGAGTGACCGGCCGTGGTCAGGAGAGGAGACTGATCAGCAGCCCCTCGACGAGGACCGCGCCGAAGAACGCCGGGGGCAGCAGGATCAGCGCGGCCAGCGGTCCGATGCGCGAGGCTGAGGCGGCGGTCCAGCAGAGGACCGCGTGGACGAAACTCCCGAGTCCTACCGCCCAGCCGACGACACCGACCGCCGTGGCCACATCGTCGCCCGCGCCCCGGCCGACGAAGAACAAGCCCGCCAACGCAACGGCCGCACTCGTGACGAGCCGCCTCTCGTGGGGGGTGATCAATCGGGCGACGAGCAGGGCGACGAGCAGGAGGATGAGCAGCCCGGCCGTCGCCGTGGTGAAGGAACTCTCGGGAATTTCCATCCGCCGTCTCCGCCCCGGGTCCGGGGCGCGGCGGACGGAATTTTCGTGCCGGGTCGGGCGACCCGGCGGCGTGGATCACAACTCGACGATGCGCACGTCGACCACCCCCGGCTCGACGGTCATGAGCGCGACCGACGGAGCGAGGCCGAAGCGGGTCGGACCCGCCGCGCCCGGATTGACCACGAGCTTGCCGCCCACTCGATCCACGGCCGCGCGGTGCGTGTGGCCGTACACGATCATGCCCGCATCGGGATACGCCTCCAGGAGCGTCTGCGGCCGGGGCGAGCCGAGCTGGTGGCCGTGGACGACGACGACTCGCCACCCTTCGATCTCGACCTCGACCTTCTCGGGCACCCGGGCCCGCACGTCGAAGCCGTCCGTGTTCCCCCACACGGCCTGGACCGGCGCGATCGCCTCCAGCTCGGTCAGCAGGTCGAGCGACCCGATGTCGCCGGCGTGGAAGATCCGGTCGACCCCCTCCAGCCGTTCGAAGACCTGCGGCCGTAGCTGCCCGTGCGTGTCGCTGATCAGCCCGATGAGCATGCGACGCCTCTCAATCCGCCTCCCCACTCTGCCATTTCGGGCCGAGCCCGAGGTCGAGGCCGAGGTGGGCGGTGATCCGGCCGACCACGAAATCGACCAGGTCTCCGATCGTCCGGGGGCGGTGATAGAACCCGGGCGAGGCCGGGAGTACGACGGCGCCCGCGCGGCTCAGCCGCAGCATGTTCTCGAGGTGCAGGATCGAGTACGGCGTCTCGCGCGGGACGAGGATGAGCGGCTTGCGTTCCTTGAGCGCCACGTCGGCAGCCCGCTCGATGAGCGAACGCGACGTACCCTGCGCGATGCTCGCGAGCGTCCCCATCGAGCAGGGGCAAACGACCATCCCACGCGACGGCGCCGACCCCGACGCCGGCGTCGCGCCGCGGTCCGCGTCGTCGTAGAGCGTCACGCGGCTCCAGTCGCCCGTCCGCGAGCGCAGCCCCGCCTCGCCCTCGATCCCCTCTTCCTCGCACAGGAGCCGCCAGCCCGTCTCGGAAACGATCAGCCGCACGGGCACGCCCGCGCCGTTCAGGACCTCGAGCAGTCGGACCGCGTACGGCGCGCCCGATGCGCCGGTGATGGCCAGGGTGACCGGGGCGCCGCTCATGACTGGAGGATCCGATCGAGGAGCGTGAGCACGAAGAAGCTGGTCGACACGCCCACGTTCGTGTGGAAGAACGCGCGGTCGATGCGGTGGAAGTCCAGCTCCTCGACCGGCCGGCCGCGCAACGAAGCGTGCGCGAAATGGAGCAGCGTCGCCATCACCAGGACCGCGCCCAGGTACGCCCACCCCACGGGGAACGCCCGCAGCCACCACGGGACGAAGAAGGCGACGACCGCCAAGAAGTGAAGGAGCCGCGCAACGCCCAGCGACCGCTTCAACCCCAGGCGGGCAGGGACCGAGTGCAGCCCGTGCTCGCGGTCGAACGCCTCGTCCTGGACCGCATAGATGATGTCGAAGCCGGCCACCCACAGCATGACCGCGGCGGCGAGGACGACCAGCGACCACCACGGATCGCTCCACTCGCCGGTGAGCGCCAGGTACGCCCCGACCGGCGCGATCCCGAGCCCGAGGCCCAGCACGAGGTGCGACCAGGCCGTAAAGCGCTTCGTGTACGAGTAGAAGAACACCCACACGAGCGCGACGGGCGAGAGCCAGCCGCACAGCGCGTTGAGCTGGAACGCCGCAGCCACGAATACGACGGACGCGACCACCACCGACGCCGTCGCCTGGCGGACGGTCAGCCGGCCGGACGGTAGTTCTCGCTGCCGCGTCCGCGGGTTCAATGCGTCGAAATGCCGGTCGACGATCCGATTGAAGCCCATCGCGGCGAATCGCGCCGCCGTGAACGCGAGCACGATCCAGAGCACCTCGGCGACCGAGACCATCTCCGGCCGCACGTACGTGGCCAGGATCACGCCCACGCCCGCGAACGGCAACGCGAAGAGCGTGTGCGGCAGCTTCACGAAGCTGGCGTATCGGGCCAGTAGCGAATCCCCGGCGAAGGTCTGCCCCTCCCGCGGCGCCGTGGCCGCGGCGCCACCGACTTGCGTTGCCGCGTCTGCCGGTCTCTGCTCTCCCATATTCGGATCGTCCCTGCCGGACAGCATCGTTTGCGTGGTCGACGGGCGGCCAATCTACCGGCGGGACCTCGGTTCTTCAACGCCGGCGACGAGGCGGGGCGTGCACCGAAATTGCATCCGGTCCGCGCTCCGACGGCCCGGCGGACCGCGCCGGGCGAGTCGACCACGAAGCCGGTGAGGCAAGTCAAGGAGGAAGAATGAGCCAGTCGACGCCCCGCACCGCCCCGGTCGGGTTCTTTTCGATCTTCGCCGCGGCCGCCATCGGGCTCGCCGCCTGCGGCCCCCACGAGCGCGAATTGCGAGTCCAGCCCGCTCCCCCGGCCGAGAGCTTCATCCTCTCCGACGCGGACGCCGCGTCCATCATGTCGACGGCGAACAACGCCGAAATCCAGGAGGGGCAGCTCGCCCTGCAGAAGAGCCGTAACGACGCGGTCCGGCAGTTCGCCCAACGCATGGTCAGCGACCACTCGTCGATGAACCAGCAGCTGGCGGAGCACATGCGGCGCCACAACGGGATGGCCGGCGCCAACCCGCTCACGGACCAGCTCGTGGCGAACGGCCGGACGACGATGCAGAACCTCCAGCAGCTCGACGGACTGCAATTCGACCGGGCGTACATCCAGAACCAGGTAGCCATGCACCAGTGGCTCCTGAACACGATCGACAACGCGCTGATCCCGGGCGTCCACGACGACCGGCTCGAAAAGGAGCTTAGGGTGGCCCGCGACGTCATCGCGGAGCACCTGCAGCAGGCACGACAGATCCACTCCTCGCTCGGACGCTGAAGCGACCGGCGGCGCGATACGCGTCGCGCGTTGCATCATACGGGGTGCGCCGGACGGCGCACCCCGAACTCGTTCGTTGTGCCGGCCCCGTCGCTTTCGTTGCCCCGGCCGGGCCCCGTACGTATTCTTCGTGGGATCTCGCTGACCGAACCGAACCTCCCACCGCGACGGGGCCCGGACATGAGTCAGATCGCGCGATCGAACGCCGCCGGAAAAGCCAAGTTCGCCGGCTACTTCTTTGCCATCGCCGCCGGCACGTTGTGGGGCACGACGGGTCCCCTGAGCACGGCCCTCTACGCCGAGGGCGCACAGCTCACCGACGTCGGCTTCTGGCGTATCCTCCTGTCGGTCCTCGGGCTCGCGGCGTACGGCCTGTTCCGGCGCGACCTCTTCCGGATCGACCGACGCGGGCTCGTCCTCGTCGGCCTCGTTGGCGGCGCGCTGGTCGCGGTGTTCGAGGTGGCGTTCCAATACGCGATCGCGGGGGTCGGCGTGGCGCCGGCGGTCGCACTGCTGTACACGGCGCCCGTCATCGTCGCGATCCTGGCCCGGCCGCTCCTCGGCGAAGCGCTGACGGCGGGGCGCATCGCGGTCGCGGTGGTGGTCATGGTCGGTGTCGCCCTCACGGTCAACGGCCACACGAGCGGCGAGGGCGACCCGGCGGCCGCTGCGGCGCTGTCGACCTCGGCCGCCGGGATCCTCGGCGGCCTGCTGGCCGCCCTGGGATACGCGGGGAGCACGCTCCTCGCCCGGTACGCCGTGCCCCGGTACGGATCGGTCAAGGTCCTCTTCTACGAGCTCGTCGGCGGCACGCTCCTGCTCGCGCTATTCCTGCCCCTGAGCGGCCACACGCCGATGCCGGCCGGGACGCTCGCCGGGTGGGTCTACATCATGTCGCTCGGGATCGGCGCGGTGCTCGGCGCGAACTTCTGCTACTTCGCCGCGGTGCGGCGGATCGACGCCGCGCCCGCATCGGTCGGGGCCAGCGTCGAGCCGGTCGTCGGCGCGATCCTCGCGCTCCTCCTCTTCGGCCAGGGGCTCACGTTCTTCGGCTGGATCGGCCTCTTCATGGTCGTGGGCGGCGTGGCCAGCGGCTATCGCGGCGAGGCGTCGACGCAGGCTGCCGCGGCGGCGCCCGCGGAGATCGCCGAAACGTCCACGACCGTCTGACGCGCGCCTTCGGACGCGCGCCCGCCGCATGGCCGATTTCGACGCGATCGTCGTCGGCTCGGGACCCAACGGGCTGGCCGCCGCGATCCGGCTGGCGGCGGCGGGGTGGAAAGTGCTGGTCCGCGAGGCCGCCGACGAGTTCGGCGGCGGCACTCGCTCGGCCGAGCTCACGCTCCCCGGATTCGTCCACGACATCTGCTCCGCCGTCCACCCGCTCGCCGTCGCGTCGCCGTACTTCCGCACACTCCCGCTGGAGCGCCACGGACTCGAATGGGTCCACCCGCAGATCGCGCTCGCCCACCCGTTCGACGACGCGCCGCCGGCGATCCTCACGCGCGACGTCGACGAGACGGCCGCCTCGCTCGGGCCCGACGCCGGTGCTTACCGTCGCCTCTTCGCTCCACTCGTACGCGATTGGGATGCCATCGTCCGGGAGGTACTCGGTCCCGTCCTGCACGTGCCGCGCGCGCCGCTCGCGCTCGCGCGGTTCGGGCTGCTCGCCCTCCGCTCGACGCGCGGACTGGTGGAGAGCGAGTTCCAGGGCGACCGCGCGAAGGCGCTCCTCGCCGGGATCTCCGCCCACGCGGCCGCGCCGCTCGAAACGCCCGCGAACGCCGCGTTCGGGCTCGTCCTCGCCCTGGCCGGCCACGCCGTGGGGTGGCCGATCGCGCGCGGCGGGTCGCGGTGCATCGCCGATGCCCTCGTCGCACACCTGCGGTCGCTCGGCGGGAGGCTTGAGGCCGAGGCACCGGTCCGCTCTCTCGACGAGCTGCCATCCGCCCGCGTCGCCGTGCTCGACGTCGCACCGCGGCAGCTCCTCCGGATCGCCGGCGACCGGCTCCCGCCGCTCTACCGGCGCCGGCTCGAGCGATTCCGGCACGGACCCGGAGCGTTCAAGATCGACTGGGCGCTGGATGGCCCGGTCCCGTGGACGTACGAGGCGTGTGCCCGGGCCGGCACGGTGCACCTGGGGGGATCCTTCGAGGAGATCTCACGCGCGGTGCGGCTGCCCTGGCAGGGGATCCACCCGGATCGACCTTTCGTCGTGTTCGGCCAGCCCACGAACTTCGATCGAACCCGCGCACCCGAGGGGTTCCACACCGCGTGGGCCTACTGTCACGTGCCGAGCGGTTCGACGGTCGACATGACGGCCGCGATCGAGGCCCAGGTCGAGCGATTCGCGCCGGGTTTCCGGCGTCGCATTCTGGCGCGCCGAACCATGACCGCCGCCGAGTTGGAGCGTCACAACCCCAACCTCGTCGGCGGGGACCTGGCGGCCGGGGCGAATACGTTCCGCCAGCTGATCTTCCGCCCGGTGCCCGCGCTGACGGCGTACCGCGCGGGCGTGAAAGGGATATACCTCTGCTCCGCGTCGACGCCGCCGGGCGGCGGCGTCCACGGAATGTGCGGCTATCACGCCGCAGGCGTCGTGCTCTCGGACTTCGGCTGATCCGATCGCGTCCCGACGTGGATCGCGGCGATCCCCATGGTCAGGGACTTCCACCTCACGTCGGTGAAACCGGCGGCCTCCATGCGACGGGCGAGCTCCGCGGGCGGCGGGAACTGCAGAACCGACGCGGGGAGGTACGCGTACGCGCTGCCGTGCCGCGAGATCAGACGGCCGATCCACGGCAGGACCTTGAGGAAGTAGAAGAGGTAAACCGCACGCACCGGCTTGAACGTCGGCGTGGTGAACTCGAGGATCACCAGCCGCCCCCCCGGCTTGAGCACCCTGGCGAATTCGCGGAGCCCCGCGTCCAGATCGGCCAGGTTGCGTACGCCGAACCCGACCGTCGCGCCGTCGAAGGCGCCGTCGGGGAACGGCATGCACAGGGCGTCGGCGCAGGCCGGATCGATCGCGTGCCGCTCGATCTTCGGCAGCCCCCGCTCCAGCATCGGAAGGCTGAAATCGGAAGCGACGACCCGCCCGGCGAAGCCCTTCCGTCCGGCCAGCTCGAGCGCGAGGTCGAGAGTCCCGGAGCAGGCGTCGAGGAAGCGGCCACGCGGCGCGCGCCCCTCCAACAGCATGTCCACCGCGCGACGCCGCCAGCGGCGGTCGATGTTCAGGCTGAGAACGTGGTTGAGCAGGTCGTATCGAGGGGCGATCGCCCCGAACATGCGGCGAACCGCAGCCGCCTTCTCCTCCGGGGGCGGCAGCACCGTCGAGTCGGCCGAGGTGACGGACATCGCGTAAATCGCTCCGGCGTCGTAGAATCAAGGGGATGCAAGCTAGCCCGGCAGCCGACGCCGATCAAGGCAGCATCGTCGAAACCGGCGTCCTCCCATCTCCGTATGGTCGGCCGGTGGGACCTCCGGAACTGTGCCGCGCGGGGAAGTGGATTACTCGAATCTGACAGATCAGGAGGTGGTGGCCCGGGCTCGCGCCGGTCGCGAGGAGGCCTACCGTGAGCTGATCGGCCGCTACGAGCGGCCGGTCTTCTCCATCATTTATCGCCTGGTCCGGGATCGCGAGCTGGCCGAGGACCTCGCGCAGGACACCTTCATCAAGGTCCTGAACGCGCTCGATCGGTACGACCCGCAACTCAAGTTCAGTTCCTGGATCTTCAAAATCGCCCACAACACGGCCATCGACCGGCTCCGCAAGCGCGAGGTCGACACGCTGTCGCTGGACGGGTCTCCGAACGCCAAGACCGCCGACGACATCGAGGCCACGCGCATCACGGTCGTTTCGACCGAAGAATCACCCGAGGACTACGCAGCCAGCCGGGAGATCGGAGAGGAGATCGAGAAGGCGCTCGCGCGCCTTCGGCCGGAGTACCGGACCGCGATCATCCTGTGGCACATGGAAGACCGGCCGTACGAAGAAATCGCCGAGATCATGGGTATTCCGCTCGGCACCGTGAAGACTTTCATACACAGGGCGCGCAACGAACTGCGGAAGCATCTCGCGCACCTACGGATCTGAAACCCGGATCGGGAGACAGCCGTAGAGGCCCGTGCACCGTCACAATGGAGAAGCAAGCTTGAGTACCGACGGCATGCAGCACCCGACGCCCGACCTGCTGGAATCCTTCGTGGAGGGCGCACTCGACGAATCCGACCGCGTCGTCATCGAGTCGCATCTCGTGACGTGCTCCCGCTGTCAGTCGGAAGTCGACGAATGGAGAGCGTTGTTCACGGCGCTCTCGTCCCTGCCGCGGTTCGCACCATCTCCGGGGTTTGCAGATCGGGTCATGGCCGGCGTCACGGTCAGGGTGCCGTGGTCGGTCCGGGTGATGGCCATGCTCAAGCGGCTGATCCCGTCCGGGACGACGGGGTGGCTCCTCGCGACGGCGCTGCTTGCTCTGCCGGTGGTCGCGACCGGAGGCCTGCTGGCCTGGTTGCTGTCGCGGCCCGGCATCACGCCCGAGACGCTCTGGCTGTTCGTTCGCGATCGGCTGACCGACGGGCTGATGTCGCTCGCGGGCCGGGCGAGCGCCTCGGTTCTGGAGAGCAGCACCGCTCAGTGGGTCTGGGAGGTGGCGCAACGCCTCCTCCAGGAAGTCGACACGACGCAGTTGGGTGTGGCGGCGGCGGTGTTCGCCGTAATGATGGTGGTGGCTCTCTGGATCCTGTACGACAACCTGTTCCGCACCGCTTCGCGGGAAAAGCACCATGTCATGCATTGCATTTAGCCGGCGAGCCGCGCTGGGAACGCTGACCGCGGCGCTCCTGCTGGCGGGCACCGTGCCCGTCATGGCGCAGGAGACCGGCAACCGGTATACGGAGATCGTCTCTAGCGAAGCCGAGCTGTCGCGCAGCGCGGCCGAGATCCGGCTCGAGCTCGCGGACGGCCGCAAGGTCGAGTTCGCGCTGCGCGACGGGGCGGCATGGATGGACGGCCGACGGCTCGGGTCCGCCCCGCGAGGCGAGAGTCTTGACCGTGCGTGGCGCGAGCTGCTCAACCGTGTGATGGACGCGTCCGCGGCGGAGCTCCCAGCGCTCCTGGTCGGGTGGGATGCGCCCGACGGCGAAACGGGCTCGCGACTGGACACGGCGCTCGAGGAGATATTGACCGGCGGGACCTCGTCGCCGCCGGCGGTGTCGACCCAAACGCCGGCGCAGGGTAACTGGGTGAACGACACGGTGGCCCGGCTGAACGAGAGAATCGCCGAGCTCGAAGCGCAGCTGATGGAGTCGCGCGACCGGTCGGTCACGGTTCGGGTGTCCCGGGAACGGGATCGGGACGCCGGGTGGTGGTCCCGTCCGGTCCGTCGAATCTTCAGAGGGATCGCCGACATCTTCTCGATCCTCGCCATTTACGCGGTGCTGATCGGGATCGGCTTCGCGGTCGTCTTCTTCGGTCGGAAGTACCTGGAAGGCGTGGCCGACACGGCGCGCCATGCGACGATCCAGTCGGGGCTCGTGGGGCTCGCGGGTACGTTCCTGATCCTGCCCGCGTTCATCCTGGGCGCGATCGTGCTGACGATCTCGATCGTGGGGATCCCGGTGCTGATCGCGTGGCTGCCGCTCTTCCCGGTCGCGGTCGTGCTGGCGATGCTCTTCGGCTACCTCGCGGTCGCGCACGCGGCGGGCGAAGCGCTGGCGGAGCGGCGGTTCAACGGCGGCGAGCTGTTCAGGCGAGCCAACTCGTACTACTACGTCCTGACCGGCGTCGGGTTGCTCCTGGCGCTCTACATCGCCGCGAACGTGGTCGAGATGGCGGGCCCGTGGCTGGGCGTCGTGAGCGGCGTGCTCATGTTCCTGGCGGTCGTGCTGACGTGGGCGGCGTTCACGATCGGTTTCGGCGCAGTGCTCCTGTCGCGCGCCGGCACGCGGCCGAAGGTGAAGCGTCCGCCGGATACCGACATCGACGTGGACTCGGTCCTCGACGGGGGGTCTAATGGCTAGGTCAATCGCCGGCTGTGCGCTCGCGCTGCTCCTGATCGGCGCGGCCACGCCCCTCACGGCGCAGGAATGGCGGACCATCAGCGGCCAGCGGCAGGTCGCGGGCGAATCGAATCTGAAGGTCGAAGTCCAGTTCGGCGCAGGGCAGCTGCAGCTCGAGCCCGCCAGCTCGGGGACGCTCTACCGGACGTCGCTGCGCTACGATGCCGAGATCTTCAATCCGATCCACGAGTACAGCCCCGGCGCGCTGCGGATCGGGGTGGAGGGCTTGAACAATCGAATCCGGGGGGACATCCGGGATGGCGGGCGACTGAACCTGTCGCTCACGCAGGACGTGCCGATGGACCTCCAGCTGAAGTTCGGCGCCGTCGAAGCGGAGATGGAGCTGGGCGGCATGCGGCTGCGGCGAGTCCGGATCACGACCGGGGCAAGCGAATCCCGACTGAATTTCTCGAAGCCCAACCCGATACGGATGGAAGAGCTCGAGATCGAGGCCGGCGCGGCGGATCTGAAGGTATACGGGTTGGGGAACGCGAACGTCGAGTCGCTTTCCGTGACGGGAGGCGTGGGCGCCATCACGCTCGATTTCACCGGTCGTTGGTACGGCGACACGAACGCGTCGATCGATCTCGGTCTGGGTACGCTTACGCTGAAAGTCCCCCGCGGCGTCGGCGTACAGGTCAGGAAGGACTCGTTCCTCATGGGATTCGAGTCCGACGGCATGATCAAGCGCGGCAATGCCTACTACTCGCGTGACTGGGATTCCGCGAAGAGGAAGCTGACGGTGAGGATCTCGGGGGCATTCGGGTCGGTCGACATCGACTGGGTCGATTCGAACGACGACAACTGAACGGGGTAGCAACGGCGAGCGCGGTCGCACCGCACATCCTTCGGAGGCACAGATGATTGGCAAGCTGGTCACCTTCTTCTTCGTCGGCCTGATCGCGCTGGTGGTCGGGTCGATCGTCCTGGCGCTGTTCGGCCTGGTGTTCTCGGTGGCCCTTTCGGTGGCAGGGTTCCTGCTCTTCAAGGTCGCGCCGATCGTGTTGATCGGGTACCTGGTGGTTCGGTTCGTGACACCGAAGCACAAGCGGCTCGCGGCCGCGGAGCAGAGGTGGATCGAGAACTGAGGAGTGATGCGAATCCTCCTGGACGGCGAACAGGCGATACGCGTCCTGGCGGCCGGATCCGGGCTCGAGATCGAGTCGACGGATCCGGCCGTTTCCTTTTCCCCACTCCACATGCTCGCGGCATCGCTGGGGACTTGCACGATCGCGGTGCTGGCGGTCTGGGCGGAGCAGGTCGGGATCGGGCTCGAGGGGCTGGAACTCGGGCTCGAGTGGGAGTACGTCGACGATCCATACCGCGTCGGGCGGTACGACATGAAGCTCACCTGGCCGGAGCTCCCCGAGCAGCGACGCGCGGCGGCGCTGCGAGTAGCTCAGCACTGCACCGTCGAACACACGCTGCAACACCCGCCGGACATCGAAGTGGCGTTCTCGAACTGACGAGTAGCGCGGCCAGCCGGCCGGACCGGCATCAGCGGACGCCTTTGCGTAACCGGCTGAGGATCAGGCGATCGCGGATACGGTCCGGGAGCCAGCGGATGAGCGCGCGGATGCGGGCATCGCGGCCAACGAGGTAGCGCGTCCGGGGCCGTTGCGCGGTGAGCGCGTGCTCGACGACGCGGGCGACGGCGTCGGGCGGGAGCCCGCGTGCGGCGCTGTTGCGGACGCTCCTCCGGACGAGCTCGATCGCGCCACCGTAGTACTCGAAGGCCTCGGGCGGGTACTGGTCCATGATGCGCTCGGCTGCGGCCTCGGACGTCTCCCAGATGGGTGTGGCGATGACGCCGGGCTCGACGATCGAGACGTGCAGTCCCCAGGGCGCGAGCTCGACGCGGAGCGCGTCGGTCATCGCCTCGAGCGCGTGTTTCGACGCCGCGTAGGCGCCGGTGAACGGAAGAGCCATGAGCCCGGAGATCGAGCCCATGTTGACGATGCGGCCGCGGGCCCGGCGCAGGAGCGGGAGGAACGCGCGGGTCACCGCCTGCTGGCCGACGACGTTGACCTCGAGCTGTCGCCGCAATTCGGCGGGCGGGAGGAACTCGAGCGGTCCGGCGACGGCGATGCCGGCGTTGTTGACGAGGCCGTAGAGCCCCTGTGCGCCGACGGCGGCGTCGACGAGCCGGACGGCCTCGGCGATCGACGCCTCGTCCGTCACATCGATGCGCACGGGAACGAGCCGGTCCGATGCCTTCGCTCGCAACGCCTCCCCATCGGCCTCGGTGCGGATCCCGGCGAACACCCGGAACCCGGCGCGGTCGAGGCGGAGCGCGCACGCCCGGCCAATCCCCTTCGATGCGCCGGTGATTACGACGCTCCGCACTTCAGCGTTCCCCATGGCCGTCCTCCTCCCAGATGGTCACTCCCGCACCGCGCGTCGCGTCGAGCGTCATCGCGGCGGACCCGTCGCGAACGGAGATCTCGAGCATTCCGGTCGAGCCCACCAGGGCCAGAAGGCCGCCCGGCGGCGCGTCGGCGTAGGTCCGGCGCAGGGGCCCCACGTCCCGACCGGCCATGGCGACGCGCGCTCTCGGGCTCAGCCAGGCACCCGGCACGTTTGTGATCAGGTTGCCGAATCGGTCGACCGCAACGACGTGGCCCCGGATCTCGCGCCCGGACCGCTCCGGCCGGGGAATCGGCAAGACCACGGGGTCGTCGATCGCGGGGCCGAACGCGTCGAGCGGCGTACCATGGGCGAGGTGCGCCGCGGCGGGTGCGAAGATGTCGCGCCCGTGGAAGGTGGCCGAGACGACGTCGCGCCGGAGCGCGGGGTTCTCGATCGCGTGGATCGCCTCGGCGCGCGCTTCGCCCAGCACATGGCTCAACACGCCGTTGTCCGGCGCGACGAAGAAGCGACCGTCGACCCGTGCGGCGATCGTGCGCCGTTCGGTCCCCACGCCCGGATCGACAACGACGACGTGCACCGTCCCGGGCGGGTACAGGCGCCAGTAGCGCGCGAGTGTGAAGGCCGCGGCCTCGACGTCGCCGGGCGGGATGTCGTGCGCGGCGTCATCTATGATCGCCTCGGGTGCAACCTGGGCGATCGCGCCCTTCATCGCGGCGACGTATCCGTCGGCGGTGCCGAAATCGGTCAGGAGCGTGATCCGGTGCATCGCGTGGTGTGGCGGCGAACCGGGGCCGGCCAGGTCAGGCCTCGGCGCGCCAGGCGGTGGCGGCCCGGACCGCATCGATGAGCGGACCGGGCTCGGGCACCGCCTGGGAGAGCGTCGAGCCACCCAGAGCGGGGACGTCTACCCCCGCGCCGCGAAGCACGGCGAGCGTCTCCGGATAGTCGCGGACGACGACGTGGACCGGGAGCGCGCCGAGCTCCGCGGGGCCGGGCGGCGGCGGAAGGACGCGGCGCGCCATCAGACGCGGGCGTGCGTCCCGGCCTCGACGATCGCGGCGACGCGCTCGGCGACCTGTGCGAAAGCGCGCCCCGAGGGCGATTCCGGCGCGGCGATCGCCGTCGGACGCCCTTCGTCGCCCGCTTCCCGGACCTTCACGTCGAGCGGGACCTCGCCCAGGAACTCGACGTGCATGTCGTCCGCGAGGGCGCGGCCGCCGCCCTTCCCAAAGATGTCGACCGACGTGCCACAGCACGGGCAGACGAAGCCGCTCATGTTCTCGACGACGCCAAGGACGGGAGTGCGCACGCGCTCGAACATCCGGATCGCGCGGCGGACGTCGCCGGTCGAAACATCCTGCGGCGTGGTCACCATGACGGCGCCGTCGATGTCGATCGTCTGGACGAGCGAGAGCTGCGCATCGCCGGTGCCGGGCGGCATGTCGACGATGAGGTAGTCGAGCTCGCCCCATTCGACCTGCTCGAGGAACTGGCGCAGGATCCCCGAGACGAGGGGGCCGCGCATGATGGCCGGCTGTTCGTCCTCGAGGAGGAAGCCGAGGCTCATGAGGCGCACGCCGTGGGCCTCGAGCGGGACGATCTTCTCCTTGCCGCGCTCGCCCGTGACGCGAGGCTTGCGCTTCTCGCCGAACATCACCGGGATGTTGGGTCCGTAGACGTCGGCGTCGAGGAGACCGACGCGCTTGCCGGCGGCGGCGAGGGCCGCGGCCAGGTTCGCGGCGACGGTCGATTTGCCGACGCCGCCCTTGCCGGAGCTGACGGCGACGACGTGTGAGATCCCTTCGACGAGATGCGGCTGCGGCGTGGGCGCGGGCACGCTTCCCGGCCGGAGGCGCCCGCCCGCCTTGCGCGCGCCCCCAGCCTGGATCTCCTTGGGGAGCCGGACATCGATCTTTACGCGCGAGACGCCCTCGACCGCCTCGACCGCGGCGCGCGCCTCGCGCACGAGCGTGCCGGGATCTCTGGTCTGGAGTACGAACTCGAACTGGACCTTGCCCTCGTCGTCGACGTCGAGTCCCTGCACCTGTCCGCCGGATATGACGTCCGCACCCGTTGCGGGGTGCCGGACCTGCTCGAGTGCCGCCCGGACCCGGCCGAGCAGCTCGTTTCTATCGATCATGAGTTCCTCCCATCGTGCAAACGGCCGGCGCCCCCTGGGGCGCCGGCCGCCAGAGGCGCCGGTCGGCGTTACCGCTCAGTTGGCGAGGACGCCCTTGACCTCGGGCACCGCCATCATGATGCGCCGCTCGATCCCCTGCTTGAGCGTTAGCATCGAGATCGGGCAGGAGCCGCAGGCTCCCATGAGGCGGAGCTGGACGATGCCTTCCTCCTCGTCGTAATCGACGAGCTCGACATCGCCGCCGTCGGCACGCAGCGCCGGGCGGATCTTGCCCAGCACCTCCTCGATCCTCTCGCGCGCAGTCATGGGCATTTGCATCGTCCTGTCCACTCCGGGCATCGTGCGCAATCTACCCCTGGAGGTTACCCCGAGTCAACGGACGGGATCCCGGTCGGGGGAGCGGGAGTCGGTGGCGGGCGGGAGGTGGCAGGCCCGGTGTGGTACGAGGGCGGCGGCGGTGACGATCCTGGCGGGGGCGGCGACCGTCGCGCCGCCGCCCCCGCCGGAAACGCCCCGGCTACTCCTCCGCCATGAAGGGATAACGGTAGTCGGTCGGCGGGACGAAGGTCTCCTTGATCGCGCGGGGCGAAACCCAGCGCAGGAGGTTGAGGGGCGAGCCCGCCTTGTCGTTGGTCCCGCTCGCGCGGCCGCCACCGAAGGGTTGCTGGCCGACGACGGCGCCCGTCGGCTTGTCGTTGATGTAGAAGTTGCCGGCCCCGTGACGAAGCGTGGCGAGCGCCTCGCGGATCGCGCCGCGGTCGCGGGCGAAGACGGCGCCGGTCAGCCCGTACGGCGAAGTCTCGTTGACGAGCCGGAGCACGTCGCCCCACGCGTCGTCGTAGACGTACGCGGTGACGACGGGGCCGAAGATCTCCTCGCACATGAGGCGGTGCTTCGGATCCTTCGCGAGGACCAGCGTCGGCTGGACGAACCAACCCTTCTCGTCGCTGTACTCGCCGCCCGCAATGATTTCGGTGTCGGCGGACTGTTTCGCGTGATCGATGTACGAGGCGATCTTGCGGAACGCCTTCTCGTCGATGACCGCGCTCATGAAGTTGCGGAAGTCGCGCGGGTCGCCCA
>CALBZE010000105.1 GCA_937889645.1 uncultured bacterium | reverse complement strand
CCAGCGAGATCGGCGAGAAGCTCTTCATCAGCCCCAAGACCGTCGACACCTACCGCTCCCGGATCATGGAGAAGCTCAAGCTGAACCACCGCTCGGAGCTGGTGCGCTTCGCGCTGAAGACGGGGCTGCTCAAGAGCGAGGGGTAGGCGACGTCGCACGAAAAACGAAGGGCCGGTCGGCTCACCGCCGACCGGCCCGCTTCGCTTCTCGGGGGCCGCCACGCCCCGCCCCCTCGACCTCCCGCCGCCCCCGGCCGGCGCGCCGCGCTCCCCGCGCGGCGCCCGCCTCCGTGGGCGACGCCCGCCTCAGTGCGCCGCCGCCACGTGTCCGACGTTCCCGACCTGGATCAGCCCGACCGCGCCCTTCTCCGCGTCGGCGAAGGCGTGGGTGACGAAGGCGTAGACGCCTTCCCCGCTCGCGCCCTTCTCGAACACCGTCTCGAAGACCGCGCCGCCGCCCGCCGGGACCGTGTACGTCTGCACCTGCTCGATCACGTGGTTCGGGTTGCCGCCCGGGAGCACACGGTCGAACACCGCGCCGACCACGTGGAAGTCGCTCCGCAGGCTCGGACCCGCGTTGACCACGAAGAAGCGGACCCGGTCTCCTTCGTCGACCTTGAGCGGCACGCGCTTGTACTGGAACGCGTTCCCGTTGAAGACCACGTACGTCGCGTCCTTCGCGAGCGCCGCGCCGTAGTCCGGCTGCAGGACCGTGCCGCCGTTCCGGTCCGCGGTCGGGTAGAACTCGCTCTGGACCAGCACGAACTCACGGTCCGCCTTGGTGCCCCACCCCTCCTTCGGGTCCACGATGATCGCCATGTACATCCCCTGCATGATATGCATGAGGACGGGCGGCGTGCCGCAGTGCACCATGTACGCGCCCGGGTCGCGCGCGACGAACTCGAACGTCAGCTCCTCGCCGGGCCCGATCGTGCGGAACGCCTCGTTCATCGGGATCCGCGCCGCGTGGAAGTCGATCGAGTGCGGCATCGGGCTCTCGTTCACCAGCGTGATCCGCACGAGGTCGCCCTCGCGCACCCGGATCGTCGGGCCGGGCACCGTCCCGCCGAACGTCCAGCCGTCGTACTTCACGCCGGGCGCGATCTCGATCGTCTCGTGCGTGACCGGGATCCGGAGCTCCTTGATCCGCGCACGTGAGGCCGGCGCGAGCTCCGCCACGTAGGCGGGCGTCGTCGCCGTGCGAACCTGCGAGAAGTCGACCCGGTCCACCTCCGGGGCCCGCTCGAGCCGCAGAACCCCCAGGCTTCCCAGCCCGATCCCGCCGGCGACGGCGATTCCGATCAACGGCGTCCTCCAGTACATAACCCCCTCCCGGGTCGTTGTGCTCCGTTTCCGTTACGCACATCGAAGCTAGCCCGGAGGAGGGACGGATTCTGTCGGGATGACGTGGATTCTCGGTGGGGATATGCTGGAAACTCGTGTGGTGAATATTCCCACACGGCGAACCGGTGGGGCTTACGCTCGCCCGGATTCGTCTTATATTCCCTGCAAGATGCTGCACTACGCCGGCCGACGACGCGCCGGCGCACGCGCCACGGGAGCGCCGATGTCCAGCCACGTGATCCGACCCGCCGACGACCCGCGAGCCCGGGCCGCGATGGAAGACGCCGTCCGTCGCGCGCGCGAAGCGCTCTACACGTCAGAGGCGGTCTTCAGCGGCATCGTCTCCATCGCGTCCGATGCGATCATCTCGACCGACGCGGCCCAGACCATCATCCACTTCAACCACGGCGCCGAACAGATCTTCGGCTACTCGGCGGACGAGGTCCTGGGACAGTCGCTGGACATCCTGATCCCCGAGGCGTTCCGGCAGGCCCACCGCCACCACGTCGAGCAGTTCGGCCAGTCCCCGGTCGCCGCGCGGCGGATGGGCGAGCGCCAGGAGATCGCCGGACGACGCAAGAACGGCGAGGTGTTCCCGGCGGAAGCGTCGATCTCCAAGCTCGACGTGCACGGCGTGCGCATCTACACCGTCGTGCTCCGCGACATAACCGAGCGCAAGCGCATCGAGCGGGCTCAGCGCTTCCTGGCCGAGGCCGGCGCCATCCTCTCCGAGTCGCTCGACTTCGAGCGCACCCTCGAGAGCATTGCGCGCCTGGCCGTGCCGACGCTCGCCGAATGGTGCGTCCTCTACATCCGCGACGGCGACACGGTGCGGCGTCTCCGGTTCGTCCACGCCGACCCCGAGAAGGAAGCGCTGCTGCGACGTCTCCAACGGTGGCCGCTCGGCGGCCGCGAACCGCACCCGGCGCTCCGCGCGATCGAGACCGGCGAGCCGTGCTTCATGCCCGAGATCCCGGCGGACTTCCTCGAGTCCGTCGCCGCCGACGACGAGCACCTCTCGGTCCTACGCGAGCTCGGCCTCTCGTCCGCGCTCTACGTGCCGCTCACGGCCCGCGGCGAGACGCTCGGCGCGATCGGCTGCTACCTGTCCGACCCGACGCGCCGATACGCCGAACACGACCTCGACCTCGCCCGCGACCTCGCCGCACGCGCCGCGCTCGCGCTCGACAACGCTCGCCTCTACCGCGAAGCCCGGCGAGCCATCGAGGCGCGCGACGACATCCTCGCCATCGTCTCGCACGACCTCGGCAACCCGCTCAGCGCGATCCGCATCGGGACGTCACTGCTCCTCCGCCACCTGCCGCGCGAGGAGCTCGGGAGCGCCGGCGTGCAGCACCTCGAGGGTATCCGTCAGTCGGTCGAGCAGATGGAGCGCCTGATACAGAACCTGCTCGAGGTCAAGCGGATCGAGGCCGGCCGCGCCGAGCTCGACCGCCGCGCCCATCGCCCGGCCGCGCTCGCCGCCGCGGCCGTCGAGGCCCTGGCGACAGTCGCCGCGGACCGCAAGCTCGCCCTCGAGAACCACGTCCCGGAGGACGCGCCGCCGGTCCTCGCCGACCGCGAACGCGTGCTCCAGGTCTTCTCGAACCTCATCGGCAACGCCATCAAGTTCACGCCGGAAGGCGGCCGCATCACCATCGGCGCCGCGGTCGAGGGGGCCGAGCTCCGCTTCTCGGTCGCGGACACGGGGATCGGGATCAGCGCCGAGCACCTCCCACACATCTTCGACCGCTTCTGGCAGGCCCGCCGCCCACGCCCCGAGGGGCACGGGATCGGCCTCGGGCTGGCCATCGTCAAAGGAATCGTGGAGGCGCACGGCGGCACGATTCACGTCGAGAGCCGCGAGGGCGCCGGAACCACCTTCTCCTTCACGCTCCCGCTCGCCACCGAGGCCTGAGGCCGGGACAACGCCTGTCGTCGAGCCTCCTCTTCCGGCTCGGGTCGGTACAGCAGCACCGGCACCTTCGACTCCCGCGCGACCGCTTCCGCCACGCTCCCAAGCGCGAGCCGCGACAGACCCCGACGCCCATGCGTCGTCATCGCGATCAGGTCGACGCCATGCCACTCGGCGTACTCGAGGATCGCGCGCGCCGGGTCCGTGTCCGTGATCACCTCCGTCGTCGCGCGGATCGACTGCGAGCGCAGCCCCTCGGCCACGCCGTCCAGTTCCCGCCGCGCGCGAACCCGCTCGGCCACACCGTCCCGCGGGAAATCCGTAGCCGCGTACGGCCACCCCGGCGGCAGCGACGGCGATACCACACGCAGCAGCGTGTACCGCGCGCCGAACGGCACCCCGATCTCGACCGCCCGCGCGATCACCTTCTTCGCGAACTCCGTCCCGTCCACCGGGACCAGGACGTGCTCGAACTTCGGCACCGCGTCGAAGTTCGGAACGTCCACCAGGTCGTCCTCGGCACCCTCGCTCGGACGCACCAACATCACCGGACACGGCGCGCGCCGGACCACCGCCTCCGCCACGCTCCCCAGCACCAGACGCCCGACCCCGCTCCGACCGTGCGTGCACATCACCACCAGGTCCGCGCCCACGTCCGTCGCGTACCTCAACAGCGCATCCACCACCGGACCGGCGATCACCGCCTGGCGAACCTCCACGCCCGCGCGCCGCCGGACGACGTCGGCCAGCGTCGCCACCTCCATCTCCTCCGCCCGCCGGACATCCCGCTCCCACGAGGGATCGTAAAGCGGCAGCACGTCGAACGCCGGCCGCACGACGAGCGGCTCGAACACGCGAACCAGATGGACGCACCCACCCGTCTTCTTCGCCACCGAAACCGCCGCGGGAATCGCCTGCTCTCCGAACCGCGTGCGATCCAACGGCACCACGATCGTTCGGGTCATCGCTCACCTCTCCATTCGAATCTCCCGGTTGCCGACATCACCCTAGCCGGATCACACTCGAGAGTCTGTCGGGTGAGCGCGGATTCCGTGTCGGGGATGCCATGGTTTTTCCACGATCCGCCGTGGGGAGATCCCCCGCACGCGCAGCCTCGCCGCCTCGCGATCCCCAGCCGCGGCGGCCCCGTCGCCGGCCGATCCTCCGCCGCCAGCCGGTCCTCCGCCGCCAGCCCGCCTGCCGTTGCCGGCCGGTCCGCCGCCTCGCGATCCCACCGCCGCGGTATCGTTCCTGCTACGCCTCCCGCCGACCGCGTACGCACACGAACGGAGAGGATCCCATGGACAGCTTCGGCGCCCGGTCGACGCTCCGGGTCGGCGACCGCCAGTTCACGTTCTTCAGCCTCGAAGCGCTCGAGAAGCAGGGATTCCCGATCTCGCGACTCCCCTACTCGCTCCGCATCCTCCTCGAGAACCTGCTCCGCCACGAGGACGGCGCGTCCGTCGCCGCCGACGACATCCAGACCCTCGCCCGCTGGAACCCGACCGATGTCGGCGACCGCGAGATCGCGTTCACCCCCGCTCGCGTGCTCCTCCAGGACTTCACCGGCGTCCCCGCCATCGTCGACCTCGCCGCCATGCGCGACGCCATGGCCGAGCTCGGCGGCGACCCGTCGAAGATCAACCCGCTCCAGCCCGTCGAGCTCGTCATCGACCACTCCATGCAGGTCGACACCTTCGGCACGCCGTACGCCCTCGAGCGCAACCGCGAGCTGGATTACCGGCGCAACCACGAACGCTACGCCTTCCTCCGCTGGGGCCAGCGCGCCTTCGACAACTTCAAGGTGGTCCCGCCCTACACCGGGATCGTCCACCAGGTCAACCTCGAGTACCTCGCCCGCGTCGTCTTCCCCGGCGACCACGACAAGCCCCACAGCGACGGCGCCCCGCTCGCCTACCCCGACACGCTCCTCGGCACCGACTCGCACACGCCGATGGTCAACGGGCTGGGCGTGCTCGGCTGGGGCGTCGGCGGGATCGAGGCCGAGGCCGCCATGCTCGGCCAGCCCGTCACCATGCTCACCCCCGAGGTCATCGGCTTCCGCCTCGAGGGCGAGCTCCCCGAGGGCGCCACCGCGACCGACCTCGTCCTCCGCGTGACCGAGATGCTCCGCCGGAAGGGCGTCGTCGGGAAGTTCGTCGAGTTCTTCGGCCCGGGCGTCGCCGCGCTCCCCGTCGCCGACCGCGCCACCATCGGCAACATGTCCCCCGAGTACGGCGCCACCTGCGGCATCTTCCCCGTCGACGACGAGACGCTGCGCTATTTGCGGTTCACCGGGCGCAGCGAGGAGCACGTCGCCCTCGTCGAGGCGTACATGAAGGAGCAGGGGCTCTTCCACACCGCCGATTCGCCCGCGCCGGAGTTCACCGACACGCTCACGCTCGACCTCTCGACGGTGGAGCCGAGCATCGCCGGGCCACGGCGCCCGCAGGACCGCATCCCGCTCTCCCGCGCCAGGACGGCCTTCGCCGAAGCGCTCGAGACGCTGCGCCCGCCGCACGTCGCGACCACGACGAAGGAAGCCGCCACGACCCGACGCGATGGGAGATCGCTCGACGTCGGCGTCTGGGGCGAGGGAAGTCAGACGACGACCGGCCAGCCGGCCGTCGCGACCGAGGCCGAGGGCGAGCGGCTCACCCACGGTTCCGTCGTCATCGCGTCGATCACGAGCTGCACGAACACCTCGAATCCCGCGGTCATGATCGGCGCGGGGATCCTGGCCCGGAAAGCGAACGAGCGCGGCCTCAGACCCAAGCCATGGGTGAAGACGTCGCTCGCGCCGGGCTCGCGCGTCGTGACCAGCTACCTCGACCGCGCGGGGCTCACCCCCCACCTCGACGCCCTCGGCTTCAACCTCGTCGGCTACGGCTGCGCGACGTGCATCGGGAACTCCGGCCCGCTCCCGGAGGAAGTGTCGAAGGCGATCGCGGAGGGCGACCTCGTCGCCTGCGCCGTCCTCTCCGGCAACCGCAACTTCGAGGGGCGGATCCACTCCGAGGTCAGGGCGAACTACCTGATGTCGCCGCCGCTCGTCGTCGCCTACGCACTCGCGGGGCGCATGGACTGGGACCCGTACAACGAGCCGATCGGCACGGACAAGGACGGCCGGTCCGTCTTCCTGCGCGACATCTGGCCCACCCAGCACGAGATCCATGAGACGATCCGCACCGCCATCGCCTCCGAGATGTTCCGGAAGGAGTACGCGAACGTCTATGAAGGCGACGAGGAGTGGAACGCCCTCCCCGTCCCCGAGGGCGACCGCTACGACTGGGACCCGAACTCGACCTACGTCCGCCGCCCCACCTACTTCGACGGGATGACGCGCGAGGCGCCCGGGACCGTCCCCGACATCCGCGGGGCGCGGGTGCTCGCGCTGCTCGGCGACAGCATCACGACCGACCACATCTCACCGGCCGGCTCGATCAAGAAGGACAGCCCGGCCGGCCGCTACCTGATCGAGCACGGCGTCGAGCCCAAGGACTTCAACTCCTACGGCAGCAGGCGCGGCAACCACGAGGTCATGGTGCGGGGCACCTTCGCCAACATCCGACTCCGCAACCGGCTCGCCCCGGGCACGGAGGGCGGCTGGACGACGCACATGCCCTCGGGCGAGGTGATGACGATCTACGACGCGGCGATGAAGTACCAGGAGGAAGGCGTCCCGCTCGTGGTCATCGCCGGCAAGGAGTACGGCTCGGGCTCGAGCCGCGACTGGGCGGCGAAGGGACCGCGGCTCCTCGGCGTCCGCGTCGTCATCGCGGAGAGCTACGAGCGTATCCACCGCTCGAACCTGGTGGGGATGGGGATCCTGCCGCTGCAGTTCGTGGCGGGAGAGAGTGCGGAGTCGCTGGGGCTCACGGGCCGCGAGGTCTACGACGTCGAAGGGCTCGCGACGGTGCTCGCCGAGGGCTACTCGGGCCCGAAGGAGGTGACGGTCCGCGCCCGCAAGGAGGACGGCGGCACGCTCGAGTTCCGCGCCATCGTGCGAATCGACACGCCGCAGGAGGCCGCCTACTACCGCCACGGCGGGATCCTCCACTACGTCCTGCGCCAGCTCCTGGACGGCCGCGAGCGCCCCGCCTCCGTCTCCCGCGCCAACGACGCCGCCGCCCAGACTCCGCCGGACGTCGTACCACGCGACGGCGCCGTCGAGGAGGGCTCGATCGAGTCGTTCCCGGCGAGTGATGCGCCGACGTATTGAGCGGCACCGCCGCCCGGCCGCACCGGGGCTCGGGGCTCGGGGCTCGGGGCTCGGGGCTCAGGGCTCGGGGCTTAGGGCTCGGGGCTTAGGGCTCGGGGCTTAGGGCTCGGGGCTCAGGGCTCGGGGCTCAGGGCTTGGGGCTTAGGGCTCGGGGCCTGGGGCCCGGGGCTTGGGTGGCGGGGCCACCTGACCCCTGAGCCCTGGGGGGCGGTGGGGCGGCGGGGATTCCCATTCGCGTGGCCGGGGTGGACATTCCGGGGCGGGTCGTGGCGGTGCATAATGGTGGGTCAACTCGATCGTCACGACTGAGGTGTGCGCCACCTGTGGGGAAGGGGGACGTGTGTCGGTACGCAGCTACCGGGACCTGATCGTCTGGCGCGAGGCCATGGATTTGGCCGTGGCTTGCCACCGACTCGTCGACTGCTTCCCCGAGTCCGAGAGGTACGGATTGGCGCTCCAGGTGCGGCGCGCCGCGATTTCCATCCCGGCAAACATAGCCGAAGGCAGGAGCCGTTTCGGCACGCGCGAATTTGCCCGCTTCGTGTCGATCGCGCGCGGCTCCCTCGCCGAGCTGGAAACGCATATCCTACTTGCCCAACGGCTGGGCTACGTAGAGTCTGCGCGCACAGCGCCCATCCTGGCCCGCACCGCCGAAACCGGCCGAATGCTGAGCGCCCTGCACACCACCTTGAAATCACGAGCCAACCGACGCCCTACCCCGAGCCCTAGGCCCTAGGCCCTAGGCCCTAGGCCCTAAGCCCTGAGCCCCGAGCCCTTGCCATGTCCCCCCACCTTCCCCATCCTCACCCCAATCCCGCTCCTCCGCCGACCCAGGCGCGGAGGCGCGCCCCAACCAAGTCCACTCCGGAGGTACGCGATGAAGCGCTTGATCGCCACATCCGCCGTCGGGCTGGGGATCCTGGCCGCCGCCCCGTCGGCGATGGCTCAGAACTTCCCGACCGACGACCCCGTTCTCCGCCAGATCTGGCGTGAGGGCACCGAGAATTCCCACGTCTACACGCTCGCGCAGACCCTGACCGACTCGATCGGTCCCCGGCTGACCGGCTCGCCCGGGATCAACAATGCCCACAACTGGGCGGTCTCGATGTATAAGAAGTGGGGGATCGAGGCGCGCAACGAGCAGTACGGCACCTGGACCGGCTGGCGCCGCGGCGTCACGCACATCGATCTGATCGAGCCCCGCGTCCGCACCCTCGAGGGCACGCTCCTCGCCTGGAGCCCCGGCACCGGCGGGAAGAAGGTCGAGGGCGGCGTCGCCATCCTCCCCGATGTGCAGAACGCAGACGAGTTCAGGAAGTGGCTCCCCTCGGTGAAGGGGAAGTTCGTCATGATCTCCTTCCCCGAGCCGACCTGCCGCACGGACGACAACTGGGAGGAGTACGGGCTCTCCGAGACGATCGAAGCGATGCGGAAGGCCCGTAACGAGGCGCGCCAGGCCTGGAACGAGCGCGTCCGCCGTACCGGCGTGAGCCCCGCCGAGCTCGCCGACGCCCTCGCCGCCGCCGGCGCCCGCGGCATCCTCACGCTCCGCTGGTCGAACGGCTGGGGCGTCAACAAGATCTTCGGCGCGCAGACCAACCGCATCCCGTCGCTCGACCTCTCGTGCGAGGACTACGGCCTGGTCTTCCGTCTGACCGAGAACAACCAGGGCCCGAAGCTCCGCCTCGAGGCCGACGCCCAGTTCCTCGGCGAAGTCCCGGTTTACAACACCATCGCGGTGATCCCGGGCAGCGAGAAGCCCAACGAGTACGTCCTCCTGTCGGCCCACTTCGACTCGTGGGACGGCGCCTCCGGCGCGACGGACAACGCCACCGGCACCGTCACCATGATGGAGGCGATGCGGATCCTGAAGGCGGTCTACCCCAACCCGAAGCGGACCATCGTGGTCGGGCACTGGGGCGGCGAGGAGCAGGGGCTGAACGGCTCGCGCGCGTTCGCCGAGGACCACCCCGAGATCGTGCAGGGGCTCCAGGCGCTCTTCAACCAGGACAACGGCACGGGCCGCGTCGTCAACATCTCGATGCAGGGGCTGACCTCGGCCGGCGCGCACTTCGGCCGCTGGTTCGCCCAGCTCCCGGAGGAAATCACGCGCCACATCACGCTCCGCATCCCCGGCACGCCGGGCGGCGGCGGGAGCGACTACGCGTCGTTCGTCTGCTACGGCGCCCCGGCGTTCAGCCTCAGCTCGCTGAGCTGGGACTACGGCACCTACACCTGGCACACGAACCGCGACACGTTCGACAAGATCGTGATCGAGGAGGTGCAGAACAACGCGATCCTGACCGCGATGCTCGCCTACCTCGCCTCCGAGGACCCGGAGTTCATCGCGCGCGACCGGCGCATCATGCCGACCAACCCGCGCACCGGCGAGCAGATGCCGTGGCCGCAGTGCCGGGAGCCGCGGCGGAACGACCGGCCCGCCACGGAGTAGTTGATCCGACCGCGGCGCGTGCGTGAATCCGCGGCCGCGGGACACGGCATGAAGACGGCCCGTGAGGCGTCGTGCCTCACGGGCCGCGCCGTCAGTCGTGCCGCCGTTCGCTTGCGACGCAACCGCGCCCGAACGATTCAGGAGAGTTCACCCCATGCGACGTATCGCCATCGCCTTCGCCGCCGTCGCCCTCGCGCTCCCGGCCCCGGGCGCGTGCCAGCAGCCGCGCTCCGACGCCGCGGCCGCTTGGCCGCGCATCGACGCCGAGCGCATGATCGACGACATCCGCTTCCTCTCCTCCGACGCCCTCGCCGGGCGCCGCGTGGGGAGCGAAGGCAACGCCCGCGCCCGCGAGCACATCCTCGCCGCGTTCCGCGAGATCAGCCTCGAGCCCGTGGGCGAGAGCTTCACGCACGAGTTCACCTTCGTCGGACGACGCGACAACGTCGAGTACCGCGGCGTGAACGTCGTCGGCATGATCCGCGGGGCCGAGCACCCCGAGCGCTACATCGTCCTGACCGCCCATTACGACCACGTCGGGATCGGCCGGCCGGACGAAGCGGGGGACTCCATCTACAACGGCGCCGACGACAACGCTTCGGGCTCCGCCGCGCTCCTCGCGCTCGCCCGGTACTTCCGCGAGCACCGGCCCGCGCATTCGATCGTCTTCGCCGCGCTCGACGCAGAGGAGATGGGACTGCAGGGCGCGCGCGCCTTCGTGCGTACGCCACCGATCCCGCTCGACGCCGTCGTCCTCAACGTGAACATGGACATGGTCGGCCGGAACGACGCCGGCGAGCTCTACGTCGCCGGGACGTACCACTACCCGTTCCTGAAGCCGACGGTCGAGCGGGTCGCCGCGCGGGCGCCGGTCCGACTCCTCACGGGGCACGACTCGCCCGACCTGCCGCAAGGCCAGGACTGGACCAGCGCGTCCGACCACGGCGCATTCCACGCCGCGGGGATCCCGTTCCTGTACTTCGGCGTCGAGGACCACGCGGATTACCACCGACCCAGCGACGAGTTCGACGGCATCCAACCCCAGTTCTACAGGGCCGCGGTCGAAACCGTGCTGGCCGTCGTGCTGGAGCTCGACCGGAGCCCGCCCCGAGCCCAATGACCGAATCGGCGCCGTCACCCGCCCGCGGGCCGGATCCGCTGACCCTGGACCGGCTCGCCACGCTCGACCGGCTCGCCGTCCGCCACGTAGTCGCGGAATTGCGCCGGCAGACCCGCGCCCCGGACGATGTCGGGCGTCGTCTGCAGATGGTAGTGCAGGTGCGGCTCGCTCGAGTTGCCGCTGTTCCCGCACTCGCCGACCGGATCCCCTGCGGATACCCGGTCGCCCACGCGGACCCGCACCGAGCCGTTCCGCAGGTGCGCCAGGAACGAGTACTCGCCGTTGCCGTGGTCGATGACGACGTGGTTCCCCGGAGGCTCCGCCGGGTTCATGACGCCCGGACGGTTGTCGTCGATCCCGTCCCGGGCCACCGCCACCACCCCCGCCCCCGGCGCCAGGATCGGCAGCCCGAAACAGTAGTACTGCTCGTTGGCCGTGCCGTCGCCCTCGTGCGTACGGCCGTCCCGCATCACCACCAGGTCGTACGCGAAGCGCTGGTCAGGCGCCTCGACGTGATAGTTCTGCTCCACCGTCCGCCCGCCCCAGAACACCGTCCACTCGCCGTCGAACGGGAGCCGAAGCCACGTCTTGGTCTCGTAGTCCAGGTAAGCGCTCGGCGCCGGCTCGCGGCGCGGCCGGATCACGAACCCTTCCACGACGCCGCCATCGCCGATCGCCCAGACGACCTCGATCACCCCGTCGTACTTCTCGAACTCCGCGTACCGGATGTACGATCCCCCACGCCCGACGCGCGTCGTTCGCTCGTCCACCACCCGACGCTCCGCGCCGAGTTGCATCGCTATCTGCTCACGGACAGCCCGGAGGCCGGCCTCCCCGCCCAGCGCCGCGACCAGGTCCGACGAGAACACGGCCACGAGACGGTCCACGCTGTCCGCGTAGAACCACGTCGTGTACCGCCGGCCCAGCTCCATCACGTCGGAGGTCGGGACCCCCGATTCGGGGGCCGCCTCCTGCGCCCCGGGAGACGTCGCCTGCGCCACCGCATTCGTCGGCCCCAGAACCGTACCCGCCGCCAGCACCCAGCTCAACACGATTGCCCGCATATCATTCCTCCGTGCCACCGACCAACCCCACCCGCATCCGCCGACGATACTCCTCCAGCGCCGCACGCCCTTTCGCCGTGATGCGGTAACTCGTCACCGGGACCTTCCCCCGGAACGACTTCTCCACCTCGATGTATTCCGCCTCCTCCAGCTTCGACGCGTGGCTCGACAGGTTCCCCCGCGTCAGCCCCGTCACCCGCTCCAGGAACCGGAACTCGACCGACTCGGCCTCCGCCAGCACCGTCAGGATCGCCAGGCGCGCCGGCTCGTGCACCACGCGGTCCAGCCCGAGCAGCGCCCGGACCTCCCGGCCCGCGTCACCGGCCGCCACCCCCCACCTCCCCCAGCCGCCGCTCCAGCCGCCGGTACGACCAGTGCTCCTTGAGCCCCACCAGCACCAGCGCCGCCGACCCGATCGGCGCCTGCAGTTGCTCGCCCAGCGCGTAGCTCCCACCCCCGAGCACCACCGCCGCCTGCGCCAGCAGGAACACGCCCACGATGAACTCCAACGGCGTCCTCAGGAACCACCACGTCAGGAATGGCGTCGCCGCGACGAACGCCACGTACCCGGCCGCCTCCCACCACGCGACGGCGCTCGACCCACGCAGCAGGACGAACCCCACCACCACCGCGCTCACCACCGCGACGAACCCGGTCAGGAACACGCGCAGTCGCCGCTCGCCGGCGCCCTCCAGCTCCTCCACACGCCCGTACCGCTGGTAGTAGCGGCGCTGGAGCAGCTCCTTCGCCACGATCCACACGAGCGGAAGCGCCGCCAGCACCAGCCGCGACCACAACGTCAGCGGGACCAGCGCTCCCACGAAGTACGACACGAGCCCGCACACGCCGCCCAGCACGCTCCCGAGCCCGGCGGCGCTCCGCGAGTACCTCGCGTAATGACGCGTCAGCTCGCTCAACCGATCCAGATCCGCGACCACGGCCCCTCTCACCGTCATGGATTCCCGCGCCCCATCCTCACCGCCTCACCTCCGACCCGATGCAAACAAGTTTGCATTGCAAACCACGGGTGTCAAGAGCTGGGGCGGCCCGCACCAGCCGCCCCACCCCCCGAGCCCCACCCCCTAAGCCCTAGGCCCTAAGCCCTAAGCCCTAAGCCCTAGGCCCTAAGCCCTAAGCCCTAGGCCCTAAGCCCTAAGCCCTAGGCCCTAGGCCCCAAGCCCTAGGCCCCGAGCCCTACCTCGGAAACACCACCACGCTCTCATTCCCGTCCTTCCCCACCGCCGCCACGCCGAAGTAGTAGTTATCGATGATCAGCCCCTCGGTCGTGAACTCGTCGACGTCGCCGACCCAGCGCCAGTGCGTCCACTGCGGCTCGGTCGTGAGGCGCCAGTAGACCTTGTATCCGGCGACGTTGGGCGAATCCACCTTCTTCCAGCGCAGCGTGGCCGCCGGGCGCACCGCGCCCGTGATCCGCACCGAGTCCGGGGCCGGCGGCGCCCACGCCAGCGACGCCAGCGTGATCATGTTCACGCCGGTCAGCTTCGCCGCGTAGTCGAAGTCGACGCCCTCGATCACGTCGCCGTACTCGACCTCCATCGGCCGCTCCGTCCCGTCGGCCGCCTTTACCATGATCGTCTCGGTGCGCAGGTCCTGGTGCTGGCGGTAATAGTTCTCGTGCGCTTCCATGATGCGCACGCCCGGGAAGCCCAGGTCGTTGAACGGGCGGTGATGCCCGCCGCGGCCGTAGCGGTCGAGGCGGTAGATCATCATCGGCTCGACCGTCGGCATGTACTGCTCCGTGACTCGCGCGATGTAGCGCGCCAGCTGCCGCGACGGCCCGTCGACCTCGCCGCCCGTGAAGCGCCGTGCATTGCGCTCGCGCTCGGTCTCGGTCACCGGCGTCGGCTCGCTGAAGATGCGGAACTGGGTGTTGTTGATGACCCCGTCCACACCCTCGATGTTGCCGATCATGTCGTTGTTGAGGACCGCCTCGATGACCCACCCCTCGTCGCGGGCGACCTGGGCCATGTACTGCCCGCCGTACAACCCCTGCTCCTCGCCCGACAGCGCCGCGTAGACGATCGACTTGCCGAACCGGTACTTCGACAGCACCCGCGCCGCCTCGAGCACCCCGGCGACGCCGCTCGCGTTGTCGTTGGCGCCCGGGGCATCGCTCGTCGCGTTCAGCACGTCCGAGACGCGCGAGTCGATGTCGCCGGTCATGATGACGTAGTGGTTCGGGTGCGTCGTCCCGCGCTGGATCGCGACCACGTTGACGACCCAGGTATCCTGCGGGATGCGGCTCCGCTCCTGCCCCTTCACCAGGTACCGCTGGTAGAAGACCTCGAGGCACCCGCCGCATTCGGCGGAGATCCGGTCGAACTCCGCCTTGATCCACCGCCGCGCGGCGCCGATCCCCCGCGTATCCGACAGGGTGTCCGACAGCGTGTGCCGTGTGCCGAAGCCCACGAGCTTCCGAATGTCCTTCTCGATCCGTTCCGCCTGCGCCGCGCCGGCGATCTCGTACAGGCGAGGATCGGCGCTCGGCGGCGCTCCCGCCTGCCGGGCCTGCGCCGGCCCGGCCAGCGCGCACAGCGCGAGGATCACGGTCGAGATGCGTGTCGACGACATCCTGGACCTCCGTTGGTTGCCTATGGATCGTCTCGAGGCGCCGCGTGAAGCGACGCCCCGCCCACCTTCCGAGCCGCGTCGCCTACCGCTCCCCACCGACCGCCGCCGCGCCCGTCGCGGCCACGTCCGCCGCCCCCTTCCCCAGCACGTGCGCGTCCAGCCACGCGATCCAGCGCGCCCACATGTCGAGGAGCGTCTCCTCGGCGCGCTGGCCGTGCGCCTCGTATGGGTACCAGTAGAGCGCCGCCGTCTTGCCGAGCACGTCCAGCGCGTGGAACGCCCGCCACGAGTTGTCCGGGAACGTCCCCACGTTCTGGTCCTCCATCCCGTGGTACATCAGCAGCGCGCCGCTGATCTCGTTCAGCCAGAAGATCGGCGACATGCGGATGTACGTCTCCCGGGCCTCCCACAGCAGCCGCGACTCCCGCTGGAACCCCGAAGGCGTGAACGTGCGGTTCGTGTTCGGCGCGCCCGCGATCCCCGCCTTGAAGAACGGCGTGTGGATCATCGCGTTGATCGTCCCGAACCCGCCGTAGCTGTGCCCGCCGACGGCCAACCGCGTGCGATCGATGTAACCCAGCCTGTCGAGTTCATCGATCGCCGCGGCGAGCGAGTTGCGCAGGTGCAGCACGTACAGGTCGTTCCAGCGGTCCCGAGGCCCGATGATCGGAATGTCCGGCTCGACCACGGCCCACCCGCGCCGGACCAGCAGATCCATCGAGCGCGGCCCGAGCATCGGGAACCTGTTCTTGTTGTGCCGCCGGTTCGACTCCTGGTACTCCTTCTCCGACGTGTACTCCCGCGGGTAGTGCCAGAACATCGCCGGGAGCCGCTGCCCGGGTGTGAACCCCTCGGGGAGCGTGACACGCACCCAGAACTTCACGCCGTCCGCGCGCGTGACCTCGATCACCTCGCGCCGCGCCCGCGTCAGGTCGGGCGTGTAGTCCCGGTTCTCCGTGAGGCGCCGCTCCGCGCCCGTCGCCAGGTCGCGATGGAAGAAGTTCGGCACCTCCGTCGGCGACTCGCGCGAGAGGACGACGCCGCGCGCGTCGTCGTCCAGCACGGCGACCACGCTCTCGTAGCGATCCTCCGCGCTCTCGAAGATCCGCGTCTTCTCGCCCGTCTCGATCGCGACCCGGTCCAGGAACGGCTGCGGCGCCTTCTCCAGCGGATCCTCGTGGTAGCGGACGCCCGACAGGTAGACGGAGCCGCCGTCCGACGACATCCGCACGACCGGCAGCCCCAGCCGCCCCGGCTTCATCAGCAGCGTGCCCGGGTTGCCGTAGAAGTCGTCCGTCTTCCACTCGTATACCGTCCGCCGCACGTCGGGCGAATCCGGCGACACCGCGTAGACCTTCTCCGTCTGCCGTTCCCGCTCCGTGATGAAGAGGAGCGACGCGTCCTCCGAGTACCGCAGATCCCGGATCTGATTCTTGGACTCGTAGACGACGCGCAAGCTCGCGCTGTCGAACGGCGGCAGCCACTGCATCACCCGGTCGGTCCGCTGCGGCGACGTCTCCGACCCCGCCGCCGCGGAGTCCCGGCCCGCCGGCCGCGGCGAGCGCTGGAGGAAGCTCAGCCCCTGCCCGTCCGGCCGCCAGGCGACGGCGCGCCGCCCGCTGTCCTGCCCGCCGTCGTTGTCGTCGTCGCCCCCGTCGCGTACCGGCTGGCTCGACAGCTCGACCAGCACCCGGCCGTTCGCGTCCCAGATCTCCTCGACCCGCGCGAACTGCGAGACCGGCACGATGTCCGAGTACGGCTTGCGGATCGTGCGCACGCGCACGTACTCGCCGTCGGGCGACGGGTCGATCCGATCGATCATCGCCGGCGCGCCGATCTCGCGCACCCGGCCGTTCGAAACCTCGATCCGCGCGAGTTGCCCGATCGTGTAGTGCTCGAGCAGCGCGAACTCGTACGGCGTCTCCAGCAGGCTCGGGTACGTCCGCAGCCGGTTCTCCCCCTCCTTCGCCACCCAGATCCGCGGCGTCGTCTCGACCGCCGGCGGCGCCGGCTCACGGCCTCGGTTCCGCGGCAGCAGCACGGCGAAGATGTACCGCCCGTCGCCCGACCAGGCGACCGACGTGACCAGCGTCGCCAGCAACGGCGTGCGGGTGAGCCGCCGCGTCCTGCCGGTCTGCGCGTCCGCAACGTACACGTGCGTCGCATCCTCGTAGTGCGCCAGGAACGCCAGCGACCGCCCGTCCGGCGACCACCACGCGCCGCCCACCTGCGCCCCGTCCGGAGCCCGCACCTCCACGACACGCCCGTCCATCGCCGACACCAATCGCAGGCCGTCCGCCGCGTTCAGCGTCAGCGCCCGTGCCCGGTTCGCCGCCGCGTCCACCTCCAGGCCGCCGAGGTTGTGATGCCGCTTCGCGAACGCCGCGAGCGGCGGCATCCGTCGATCGCGCACCGCGACCACGAAGTAGCTCCCGTCGGGCGAGACGTCGTCCAGCTGGACGTTCCGGTGCCACGGCGCCAGCAACGCCTCGCGAATCTCCTCCGGAGGCGAAATGTACCCCTCGCGGCCGAACGGATCGGCCTCCTGCGCCGCGGCCGGCGCCACGATCGTTGCGAGCGCGAACAGCGCGGTCGGGACCAGCCTTCGTCCCAGGAGGGAGTCGGTTCTCATCTCTCGCTCTCCTTCAAGGGGATCCGGGGTGGAGTCCGTGGTGTGGAGAACGGAAGCATACGGAGCCGCGATCCGTGTACGCAAGCACGCCCCTTGCGCGATCGTGGACGATCCGGTACTTCCCCCGTATGTGCGGTCGCTACACGATGGCAAGCCCCGAGGAGTGGATCCGCCAGGAGCTCGACCTCTTCGACCTCCCCGACGATTACCGCCCTCGCTACAACATCGCCCCGACTCAGGAGGTTCTCGCCGTCGTCCGCGCCGGCGACTCCCTGCGCGCCGGCTGGCTCCGCTGGGGACTCATCCCGTTCTGGGCCAAGGACCCCGCCATCGGCAACCGGATGATCAACGCGCGGGCGGACACGATCGCCTCCAAGCCCGCGTTCCGCGACGCGTTCCGCCGCCGACGCTGCCTGATCGTCGCCGACGGCTTCTACGAATGGCAGCACGTTGGCTCGCGCAAGGTCCCCATGTGGATCCACCGCGAGTCGCACCGCCCCTTCACCTTCGCCGGGATCTGGGACCGCTGGCAGCCGCCGGAGGGCGAGCCCATCGTCTCGTGCGCCATCATCACGACCGAGGCGAACGACGCGCTCCGCCCCATCCACGAGCGCATGCCCGTGATCCTGCCCCCCGAGGCCCGCGCGACGTGGCTCGACCCCGACGCCGACCCCGAGACGCTCCTCGGGCTCCTGCGCCCCTACCCCGGCGACGACCTCCGCGCGCACGCGGTCTCCACGCTCGTCAACTCGCCCAGGAACGATCTGCCCGAGTGCATCGAGCCCGTTTGACGATGCAACCCTTTCCCCGCTCGTCGTGTCCCATGATCGGACGCACGGGATCGGTACCGGAACCGACGCGAGAGGCAGGGTGGACGAGCGATTCCTGATCCGTCGCATCCTCCAGGGGGATGCGGCCGCGGAACGCGAGTTCTACGACATGCACGTGGACAGGATCTACCGCCTGTCCTACCGCATGACCGGCGACGACGAGCTCGCCCGCGAGTTCACCCAGGAGACCTTCATCCGTGCGTTCGACCGGCTCGCCGAGTTCCGACACGAAGCCGCCGTTTCGACCTGGCTGCACGCGATCGCTGTCTCGGTCACGCTGAACGGCCTGCGCCGCCACAGGCGGCACTCCGCCCGCGAGACGGAGCTGGACCACGCGCAGCACCTGGGCGCGCCCCCGGTCGACTCCATCGAGCCGGACCTGAAATCCCGACTCAAACGCGCGATCGATGCATTGCCGGAGATTTATCGCACCGTGTTCCTGATGCACGACGCGGAAGGCTACACGCACGAGGAGATCGGCGCCGTGCTCAACGTCCCGGTCGGGACGTCCAAGGCCCGCCTCGCCCGTGCGCGCGCCCGGCTGCGCGAAGCGCTGTCGGACTTCGCCGAGGAGTTCGCGTGATGAAGGAAGACCGATTCGAAGCCCTGCTCCGCGACGTCGCCGGCGAGTACAACTCGCCGCCGCCGACGCCACGTGAGGAGATCTGGGCCGGGATCCAGTCGCGGCGCCGCCGAGGCGACGTCGCATCCGACGGCGACCCGGCGACCCGCCTGGGCGCCGGCGACCCACTGCCCGTTGCGCCCACCGGGGACCCGCGGACCGCTGCGCCCACCGGCGACCCGCGGCACGACGCGTCCGCGCCCCGCACGGGACTTTCGCGGTACTGGCGGTGGGGGATCGGCATGGCCGCGGTCTTCGCCCTCGGGGTCGGGCTCGGCCGCCTCGCGCCCGTGAGGCCGGCGGGCCCGGAGCCGCAGCCCTACGCCGCGGACGCGGGCGCCCACGACACTTCGCTCGCGCTCCCCTTCCGCCTCGCGGCGACGCAGCACCTCAGCAGAACGGAGGCGTTCCTGACCTCCTACCGGAGCGAGGTGCGGACGGGCGACGTCGCGCCCGAACTCTCGGCGTGGGCCGCCGAGCTGCTCACCGGCACACGACTGCTCCTCGATTCGCCGGTCGCGGAGGACCCGCGGCTCGCGCAGCTCCTTCTCGATCTCGAGCTGATCCTCGCCCAGATCGCTCGCCTCTCGTCGACCGGCGACCCCGACGGCGAAGCGGCGATGATCGATGAGGCGCTGGAACGGCAAGGCACGCTGACCCGGATCCGCGCGGTCGTGCCGGCCGGCCCGCCGGTGACCGGGACCTGATTTCGTACACTGGAGACGCACCATGAGGACCGCACTCTTCGCATTCACGTTCGGCGCCGCGATCGCGGCCACCCCGCTGGCGGGCCAGACTCCGCCGACCAAGCCGCACGGCGGAATCGCTTTCGGGACGACGCCGGCCGCCGCCCCGCACTCGGTCGCTACCCCGCACCCGGCAGTCGCCGCGTGGTCGGCCCCTGCGCCGCACCCGGCCCCGACCCCGCACCCGGCCCCCGCGCCCAACGCACGGACGGCCGCGCACCCGGTCCCGCCGACCCGCCCCGCGCCCGCCGCCGAAGGCGAACTCCGGATGCCCACCGGATTGGTGCCGGAGGCATGGGCGCCGCAAGACCCCGCGGACTCGTTGTACCGCGCGGCCCGGGAGGCGCTCAACCGCAACAACTACGACCGCGCGGCCAGCCTGTTCGCCGAGATCGTTCGCCGATTCCCGCAGTCCCAGTACGCGCCGGACGCGTATTACTGGCAGGCCTTCGCCCTCTACCGTAAGGGCGGCGCCGAAGACCTCCGCGCGGCGCTCGAGATCCTCGAGCGGCAGAAGTCGTTGCACCCCAAGGCGGCGACGATCGCCGAGAACGAAGCGCTCGCGACCCGTATCCGCGGCCAGCTCGCCCGCCTCGGCGACGCGCGCGCGGCCGAGTCGCTGACCAAGGCCGCCACGGCGTCGACCACGTCGTGCAACGCCGAAGAGGACGCGGTACGCGCCGCGGCCCTCAACGCACTGCTCCAGATGGACGCGGAACGCGCCGTCCCGATCCTCGAGCAGGTGCTCGCCCGACGCGACGAGTGCTTCGCGCCGCTGCGTCGCAAGGCGGTGTTCCTCCTGTCCCAGAAGGTTACGCCCCAGACTGCGGACATGCTGCTCGACCTCGCCCAGAACGATCCCGACCCCGAGGTCCGCGAGCAGGCCGTGTTCTGGCTGTCGCAGGTCCGGTCCGAAAAGGCCGTCGACGCGCTCGCGCACATCCTCCGCACCAGCAACGACCCGGCGATCCAGGAGAAGGCGATCTTCGCCCTCTCCCAGCATCGCAGTACGCGCGCCGCGGCTCTCCTGCGGGAATACGTGATACGCGAGGACGCGCCGGCCCGGCTCCGCGAGCAGGCGATCTTCTGGATCGGACAGTCGCAGTCCTCGGAGAACGCCCGCTTCCTGCGCGAGCTGTTCGCCCGCACCGCGGACCCCCGGTTGAAGGAGAAGATCCTCTTCTCCCTCTCGCAGATGCGCGGTCAGGGCAACGACCGCTGGCTGCTCGAGGTCGCGCTGGACACATCGCTCTCCATCGACCTCCGCAAGAGCGCGATCTTCTGGGCCGGCCAGGCCGGCGTGCCGTTCGATGCGCTCGCCGCGCTCTACGACCGCGTGCCCGACCGGGAGCTGAAGGAGCAGCTCATCTTCGTGTTCTCGCAGCGAAGGGATAGCGCCGCGCTCGACAAGCTGATCGAGATCGCGCGCAAGGACCCCGACCGCCAGCTGCGGGAGAAGGCGATCTTCTGGATCGGCCAGTCGAAGGACCCCCGCGCCGCGGAGTTCCTGCTGGAGGTGATCACGAATGGCTAGGCGACGTCTCTTTCCGCCCCTCGTCGCGACGCCCCTCGTCGCGGCGCTCCTCGGCCTTGCCGCAGCGCCGGCGCATGCCCAGTCGCTGGCCGAGCGCGTCGAGAGCGTGCGCGACGGGACCGTCCTCCTGAGCTTCGCCGCGCGCCCGGGCGTCTGCGGCAACTCGACCGGCGGCGTCACGATCGTCGATCGATACGATGTAGCGCGCGGCGACTGCGCCTGCGACGGCAACGCCGTGAACGTGAAGCTCACCCGCCGCGACGGGCGTACCGTCGGCGTCTCCACCCGAATCGGCCGCCGCGAGCGGGCCGAGGCGGGCACGGCCGACCTGGGCGCCGTCTCCGCACCCGCCGCGGCCGACTACCTCCTCGGCCTCGCCGCGATGCTCGACGGCCGCGCCGCGAAGGACGCGATCCTGGCCGCCGTCGTCGCCGACAGCGCCGTCACCTGGCCAGGGCTCCTCGAGATCTCCCGGAACCGCGCCCGCCCGCGCGACGTGCGCAAGACCGCCGTGTTCTGGCTCGGCCAGGAGGCCGCGCGGGCCGTCGCCGCCGAGTTGGAAGGCATCGCCACCGAGGGCTCCGACGACCTCGAGGTCCGCAAGGCCGCGATCTTCGCGCTGTCCCGGCGCCCGGCCGATGAAGGCGTGCCCGCGCTGATCCGCATCGCGCGCACGAGCCCCGACCACGAGCTGCGCCGCACCGCGATCTTCTGGCTCGGCCAGTCCGACGACCCGCGGGCGATCGACTTCTTCGAGGAGGTCCTGCTCGGGAAGGGCGGGGCGTGAAATAGGATTCCGGCCCGGAGCAGGATCTGGCAGGGACGCCGGTCGGCCGACCCGGGGCCGAGCGACGGCACCAAACGGCGGCGCCCCCGATCCCGTCGGGATC
>CALBZE010000104.1 GCA_937889645.1 uncultured bacterium | reverse complement strand
AGATCGCCTGACCCCGAGCCCGGAAGAGAAACTACAGAAAAAAATGCACTTGACCCCGGTTCGCGGTGATCCTTGACAGATCTCCTGGCAAGGGTTATGCTGCGCGCATCAGTGACCGGGTAACCCGGACAAAGGTACCCCCCCATCGAAAAAGGCCCGGGTGGCCCGCCCGAAAGGGATAGATGGGGGGGTCAATCTTATCTGCGGGCCGATGCCCACCCTTCATATCCACGCCGACGAATCCGGCGACCTCAAATTCACGCGGGGCGGTAGTCGGCACTTCACGTTTGCCGCCGCGTGGACGTACGACCCGGCCCCCCTCGCCACGGCGCTGACGAACCTGCGTTTCTCCCAGTTGCGCAACGGAGACGACGTCGAGCGGTTTCATGCCAACCAGGACCGCGAGTGGCTCCGCCGCCAGGTCGTCGCGCAACTCACCGCGTTCGACCACTGGTCGTTCGCGGCGATCGTGGTAGACAAGAGCAGGTTGCATCCCTCGCTGCAGGACCCGATCCGGTTCTATCCACGATTCCTTCCCATGGTGCTGCGGTTCGTTCTTCGTGGACGAGTCTTGCCAGGTACCGACCGGATTCTGATCTACACGGACACCCTCCCGATCAGCGGAAAGAAGAAGGCGGTGGAGAAAGCGATCCACCAGTGGTGTGCCCTCGACGTCCCGCACGAGGTCGCATTCCGCATTTACCACCACAGCGCCGCGAGCAACGCATGGCTCCAGGTCGTGGACTATTGCGCCTGGGCCGTTCACCGGAAATACGAGCACGATAACACGACCTATTACGAGCTCCTGCAGCCGCGGCTCGCAGCTCAGGAGCTCTACCTGTGGCCGTCCGTGGTCCACCGGTGAGCCAGATGTCGCCGGGACGGTTGCGGTCGTGGCGGGCAGAGCTCATGGGGGCTCTGGATACACGCGCACCCGCCCCGGTGGGTCATTGCTCGTCACGGCACCCGTGCTGGGTGCAGCGCTGGTATCTGGAACTCAGCGCGACGGGAGCACGGCAACTGGGAGGTCCAGGCCGTGCGCTGATTGGCCGCTGCAGCGGCCAAGGAGAAGGCCTTCTGGTGATCGCTGTTGGTGTGCGAACAGCCCGAAAGGCTTGCTGGTGCCCCTAATAACAACCAAGAAGATTGACAACGGCGTGCCGTGATCATACACTGGGCGCATGCGGCTATGGGAACTGATCATCCTAGGGCCGCTGGGGCCCGTCGCTGCAGTTGTGGTCGGCTGGTATCTCGACCGGCACCGCGGCACCCGGCGGCCGCCGGGCAAAAAGAAGGGCAGGCGAAACAAAAAGAACCGGGCGTAGCGCGCCGCGGTTCTCGTCGCCGTTCATCCCTTGCCCGTGCTACGGCACGGCCTCATTGAAGCTTGGTCGTCATCAGGGGGTGTCACACTCCCTCGTTAACTTCCGCTTGCCATGCAAGCGGCCTCATTGATCGAGCTTGCCCGGTGGCCCGTTCGCCCTATGCGGCGGGGCGGCAATTCGTTCGGATCGGGGGAGACGATGATCGGGGTCTGATCACCTTGTTGTCAGAGGGTGCCTCTAACGTGTGGCGCGGAAGGGGCGTCTGCGAGCCGGTGCGGTATTGCCTTGGGCGTCGACCCGGGAGATGGACACATGGACTACCTGCAATGGTTCCGTCGGGTGACCGGACATGGTGAGCCTCACCCGTGGCAGCGCGAGCTCGCTGGAGCGACGGAGTGCACGGACCGGTTGATTCGCATTCCTACCGGCATGGGGAAGACGGAAGGGGTATTGGCGGCGTGGGCGTGGCACCGGCTGGTGCGCAACGACCCATCCTGGCCTCTCCGTCTGGTCTGGTGCCTCCCCATGCGCGTCCTCGTCGAACAGACGGCGGCCGCGGCCCGCAGGCTGCTCCAACGGATGCGTGACGAGTTCCCCGGCGACGTCCCCGATATCTCAGTCTACACCCTCATGGGCGGGGTCGAACTCGAGGACTGGCACCTCCACCCCGAGAGGCCAGCGGTCCTAGTCGGGACCCAGGACATGCTCCTCTCCCGGGCGCTCAATCGCGGGTACGCGGCGGGGCGCGCGCGTTGGCCCCTGGAGTACGGGCTCCTCAACCACGACTGCCTATGGGTCATGGACGAGGTGCAGCTCATGGACGTGGGGCTCGCGACCAGCGTGCAGCTCCAGGCCTTCCGCCGCGAGCGAGACGGGCGTGCGCTCCGACCGTGCCGCACCTGGTGGATGAGCGCGACTCTGCAGCCGGAGTGGCTCGAAACGGTCGATTCCCGTCCGTGGCTCCCCGAGCTTCGCGACGGAATGCTGAAGATCCCGGCCGCGGCCCGGAGCGGCCGCCTATGGGAGGTCCGCAAGCCGCTCACGCGCCTGACGCTGCCTATGCGGGAGGACAAAGACGCGAAGGAGCTGGCCCGTGTCGTGGTTGACGCCCATGGCCGCGCTCGGCCGACCGTGACCGGACGGGTGACGCTGGCGATCGTCAACCGGGTGGAGACGGCGGTGGCCCTGAAGAAGGCGGTGGATGCGCTGGTGTCATCGTCGGGGGAACGGCGGGACGTCCGCCTCGTGCACAGCCGGTTCCGGGGGCTGGAGCGCAAGCGCTGGGCGGAGGAGTTCCTCTCGCGGGCGGTGTGCGAGGATCCTGCGACCGATCGGATCGTCATCGCTACGCAGGTCGTCGAGGCGGGCGTCGACATCTCGGCCACGGCGCTGGTGACGGAGCTGGCGCCCTGGCCGAGCCTGGTGCAGCGGTTCGGGCGAGCCGCGCGGTACGGGGGTGAGGCGGAGGTGGTGGTCGTCGACCGGGCGGTGAGTGGAAAGGACGCGCTCCCCTACGACGAGGCGGAGCTCGTGGCCGCGTGGGAGGCGCTCGGCCTGCTCGACGACGTCGGCTTGCGGTCGTTGGAAGAGCTCGAGGAGCGGCTGGAGCGCGATCGGCCGGACCTGCTGCATGCGCTCTACCCGTACGAGCCGCTTCACCTGCTCACCCGGCGCGAATGCCACGAGCTATTCGATACGACGCCGGATCTCGGCGGCGCCGACCTCGACATCAGCCGGTTCATCCGCAGCGGCGAGGAACGCGATCTGTTCGTGTGCTGGGTGCCGGGCGAGCCGACTGCCGATCTCCAGCCGATACGCGACGGGTTGTGTCCCGTGCCCGTCTACGCCGCGAGGAGGTGGCTCTTCGCCGGCTCGTCCCTCAAGGAAGGGTGCAAGGCGTGGGTGTGGGACTACCTGGATGGCGCCTGGCGGCGGCTCCGTCAGACAGATTGCTATCCCGGCCAGGTGGTCCTCGTCGACGCTGCTTGGGGCGGATACGACGTCGAGAGGGGATTCACTGGCGAGCCGGCAAGGAAGCGGTCCGCGCCGATCCCGACGGAGGGCGGGTTCCGGACGAGCACGTCCGACGAGTACGCCGACCAGGCGGCGGGGCGCGAGGACCTCAGCCTCCACTCCTGGAAGACGATCGCCACCCACGGACGCGAGGCCGCCGAGGCTGCGCTCGGCCTAGCCCACGAGCTCGAGTTGCCGCCGGACCTCGCGCGGGTCCTGGATCTAGCGGCGCGTCTGCACGACTGGGGCAAGGCCCATCCCGTCTTCCAGTCGTCGATCCGGGTGGATGGGAGCGGCACGCGGCCGGAGCGTAGCGACCTGGCGAAGGCGCCGGAGGGTGCGTGGGCACCGCTGCGCGAGCTGTACTGCCTGGACGAGCGCCACGGCAAGAGGCGCGGGTTCCGGCACGAGCTGGCGTCGGTGCTCGCGGTCTTCGACCTCTTGCATCGCGTCCGGCGGGACCATCCGGCGCTCCTGGGATCGGTCCGGGCCCTCGTCGAGGCCGGCGTGCTGGAGCCCGTCGCTCCCGAGGGCGATCCGGTGCCTACGGCTCCGCTTGTGGAGGAGATCGCCGCGCTCGACGAGACGTCGTTCAACCTGCTCTGTTATCTGGTCTGCAGTCATCACGGCAAGGTGCGCGGCGGTTGGCAGGGGACGCCGCACGACCAGAAGTTCCCGCTCGAGAAGGAGGATCTCGTGGGCGTCGGCCAGCCCCTCCACGGGGTGCGCGAGGGCGACGAGATCCCGCCCACGCCCCTGGCCGCAGCGGACGGAACCGTGGTGACGATGCCTGCGGTGACGCTCCACCTCGATCCCGCGCAGCTCGGCGTCTCCGGACGGTACGGGCCGAGCTGGAGCGAGCGCGTGCACCGGCTGGTCGACGAGTTCGGTCCGTTCACTCTCGCGTACCTCGAGGCGCTGCTCCGTGTCGCCGACGTGCGGGCCTCGCGCCTCGAGACTCCCGATCCGCTTCTGGCTCAGCAAGGAGTCCCGGCATGACGATCCACGTCCATCACCTGACCGGGTGCAGTCCCACGCCGTTGGCGCACTACCTCAAGGGTCTCGGGGTCCTGCGTCTGGTTGCGGAGCAGAAGGACCCGGCGGCCCGAGGATGGTGGCGGGACGAGGCGTTCCACCTCGCCACGACGCTCGACGAGGAGGCATTGCAGCGGTTCTTCCTCGAGGAGTACGTGCCGACGCCACTGGTAGGGCCGTGGGGAGCGCGGTCGGGGTTTTTCTCAGAGAGTTCGGAGAGCGCCGCCCGGTACGCGTTGGAGCGCATCGAAGCAAGCACGGACGATCGGCTAGCACCATTTCGGGACACGATCCGTCGGGTGCGTGACATCCTCGCAGAACTGGGGTTACGCGAAAAGGCGGAGAATGACGAGAAAAAGCTCAGACTTATTCGTGTGCTCCGACAAAGACTTCCGGCGAATGTCGTTCGATGGATCGATGCATGCGTCGTATTGACTGACGAGTCGCGATCGTATCCCGCGCTGCTGGGTACTGGAGGTAACGAAGGTAGCGGGAGTTACTTCTCCAACTTTTCCCAATCTATTGTCGCGTGTTTGTTGGACAGGCAACACGATGACGATCTAGGGGGCGCTCTATACACCAGCCCATACCGGGGATCGAGGAAAGGTCCTGCGCCTGGACATTTCTTCCCTATTGCGGCATCGCCACCGAACGGCAGTACGGGGTTTTGGGGCGCCGTCGAGATGAATCCGTGGGATCTAATCCTCTGTCTCGAAGGTGCCATCGTTTTTGTCGCGTCGGTCGCGCGGCGTTTACACGCGACCGAGCTGCCGCAAGCAGCCGCGCCTTTCGCGGTTCGCTCGTCTGCAGTCGGCTATGGTAGCGCGGCAGAAGGGGAAGAAGACCGAGGCGAGCAATGGTTCCCGCTGTGGGAGCGGCCGGCGACTCTAACCGAGATTCGTGGGCTTTTCGGGGAGGGCAGAAGCCAGATCGGTCGGCGTGCAGCAGGACGTCCGGTCGACTTTGGTCGTGCTTTGGCTAGACTCGGCGTTGCCCGCGGGATCACAGCGTTCGAACGCTACGGGTATGTCGAGCGCAATGGTCGGTCGTTCATAGCCGTCCCCCTCGGCCGTTGGCCCGTCCGCGCCCAGCCACACCAGGACCTGGTCGACCAGGTAGCCGATTGGGTCGAATCGCTGCGGCGCGCCACGGCGGGCGACGAAGGCCCTGCTTCGGTCGCTCGCGCCGCGCGGGTGTGCGAGGAAGCGATCCTCGCCTGCTGCCGGGACGGAGCGAACCCGCAGCGGTGGCGGGATCTCCTGATCGCGCTGGGGCAGGCGGAGGCGCAACTCCCCCGCAGCCCGAAGTTCACGGCCGAGAAAGGGCTCCGTCCCCTGCCGCAGCTCAGCGCGGAATGGCTCGCCGCGGCGGGCTACGAACACTCGGTCGAGCTGCGGTTGGCGACGGCGTTCGCGTCGCAGCACGGCCTCGACACGAAGGGCGAGATCGATCGGAAAGACTCCGTACGCCGACACTTCCTCCCGCTGGACCGCTCTCGGCTGCGTTTCGCGCTGCAAGGGGAGGCGCTCGCCACCGGCCCGGAAGTCGTCTGCGTGGCCGACGATCTCGAAACCGTTGCGCTCGCCCTCGTGGGACGGCGGCTCGTCGAGGCGGGACAGAAGGGACTTCCTCAGCTCCCGCTCACGCCTATCCCGGGGGCGGAGGCGTCGATCGATGACATCGCACGATTCCTCGCCGGCGACGTCGACGATCGTTTGATCCTCGACCTCGCGCGGCCGCTGATGGCGCTCGATTGGTCCAGGTTCCGGCGTCCTGCGGAGCATTCGAGGGAGACTCGATACGGTTCGCTCGGGTTCTACGGCCTGGTCCGGCTCGCCTACTGGCCCGGGCCGCTCCGCCTGCGGAAGGGAACCGAACCGGTCGCGGTCCCGCTCGATCCGTCGATCTTCGCGCTCCTGAGAACAGGCGACCTGGTCCGGGCGTCGGCCGCGGCGATCCGGCGACTCTCGGCAGCCGGACTGCGCCCACACCTCCGCGTCGTCGCGGGCGACCCGGAACTCGCCCGCCGTGTGGCCGCTGCACTCGCCTTCCCGATCACGGCGAGCGACGCCCGGGGGCTCGCGCTGCGCCTGACCCGGCCGGAACTGGAAGAATCCGTGGAGATCGAGGAAGCAGTACCTGCCAGTCACCACTCGTTCTAAGGAGATGATCCGCCATGAGCATCGACCTCACGCCTCTGAAGAACGCTCGTCGCCTGCTCTTCAGCGTGCCGCTCAAGCCGATCCAGGGCACGCGGTTCCAGCCGACGGGCTTCCCTGATCTGGGCGCCGCCGTCTACCAGGCGGGTGACAAGACCTATCTCCTCGTCGAGAGCGCGCAGAGCATGGCGAACCGTCTCGAAGCCGTGTGCTGGGACGATGCCGTCAACGACCTGCGTCCACCGCTCAAGGGGCTGAGTTACATCCGGGTCGAGCAGGATGGGGAGTACCTCACCAGCTCGATCATGGAGGCGCACCGGATCAACAGCCCGTACATCCTCGAGAGCAAGGACCGGACGTTCTTCGAGACGCTCAAGGCCGACGTCGCGCGCCTCGCGGAGGGGCCGATCGATCGCCGCGCGCTGGCCGCCGCGCTGCTTCGATACGACGTGAACAGCCTCCTGCACGGCGTCTTCCTCGCCAAGAGCGACCTCGCCGGTGGGCGGTTGCGTCTTTCCCGTGCGCTGTCGGCGTTCATCGAGGCCGAAGGGGCCCAGGTGGCCGCGTCGGGGGGTGTGAAGAACGACCACGTGAACCCTGCGGGAGATACCACCAAGGGGTTCGGGAACGTCCCCTTCCACCGTGAGGAGTACACCGCGGAGAAGATCACCGCGTACTTCAACCTCGACCTGTCGCAGATCCGGGGATACGGCCTCGGCGAGGACGTCGAGCGGATGCTGATCCTCCTCGCGCTGTACAAGATCCGGGCGCTCCTCGATGGCGACCTGCGGCTCCGTACCGCGTGCGACCTCAGGCTGGCCGACCCGGCCGCGCCAATCATGGCGGATTCGCCGGCGGGCTTAGCTCTCCCGTCGCTCCAGGCCCTGGAGACGGAGCTGGCCCAGGCGATCGCGGCGTGCAGGGACCGGATGGCCGGCGTGACGACCGTGGTCTATAGCAAGTAGGTGGACCATGGCGACGATCGCCGTGCGCTTCCCAGGCGGGCGGTATCACGCCACGCCGTGGGGGAAGCACGTCAACGAAGGGGACGTCGAGTGGCCGCCCAGCCCGTGGCGTGTCCTGCGGGCTCTGCTCGCGACGGGGTTCACAAAGCTCAGGTGGACGAGTGTCCCCGACGAAGCCGAATCGCTCGTGAACCGGCTGGCCGAGGTCCTACCGAGTTACAGGTTGCCCGCCGGCGTCGTCGCGCACACGCGGCACTACATGCCGACGTGGTCGAAGACGACCAAGGTCATCGACGCGTTCGTGCGCCTCGACCCGAACGAAGAGCTCCTAATCCAATACCCGGTCGAGCTCGCGCCGGATGAGAGAGAGCTGTTGGAGCGTCTCGTCACCCACCTCTCGTACCTGGGCCGTGCGGAGAGCTGGGTCGAAGGTCGGCTGGTCGGCGACGTGGAGCCGGGGGACGGGTGGTGCCGACCCGTCGTTCCCGGGGCGGCATCGCTGCCGGACCGGGGCGAGGAGCAGGTTTCGGTCCTCGCGCCGGTGGCGGTCGCCGAGTATGCGGCCTGGCGCGAAGAGGCGGTCGCCCGAGAGCTGGCCCAGTTCGAGGTCCAGAGGGGAAAGAAACCGACACCGAAGGACCGGCAGCGACTGGAGGCGCCGTATCCCAAAGACCTGCTCGCGTGTCTGCTCGTGGAAACCGCCGATCTGCAGCGGCACGGCTGGAGCCAGCCGCCGGGCTCGCGGCGCGTCCTCTACACGCGCCCGTCGCAGGTGGTCGAAACCCGACCAGCGGTATCGGTGCGGAGCAGACGGACGGCCCGCCCCGTCGAGGCTGCACTCCTCGCGCTGGCCTCCGACACGCGGCGCGGGAATGTGCTCCCGCCGTTCACTCGGTGTCTACCTCAGGCCGAGTTGCTGCACCAGTCGCTGATCAGCCTTCTGGGCGACAGGGCGCGCGAGTGCGTGGCGCTGACGGGGCGGGATCCCAAGACCGGCGAGCCGCTCGGGGGACGGCACGAGCACGCCCACTACCTGCCGCTCGATCTGGACGAGGACGGTCGCGTCGACCATGTCCTCATCCATGCGGGTTTGGGCCTCGATGGCCTGGCGCAGGACGCCATTCAGCGGCTCAGCCGCACCTGGATGAAGGGCGATGACCGGGATCTGGTCGTGACGTGCGCGGGGCTCGGGGATCTGGCAACCTTCGCGGAGCAGTTGCGGCTGCGGTCGGGGAGGCCGGTGCCGGCGCTGGGCTGTTCGCGCGTGTGGGCGAGCGTGACACCGTTCGTCCCGCCGCGATACATCCGCCCGCGAGGGCACCTACTGGAGGATCAGGTACGTGCCGAGCTCGAGAGTCGTGGCTTGCCGCAGCCCGTGGCCGTCGAGGTAATGAGCCGGGAGGAGCTGGTCGAGCGTCGTCTGCTTCGCTTCATCAGAGCCCGGCGCGAGGGGAAGCCACAGCCTCCCGTGCCACGTGCCTACGGGATCCGGCTCGTCTTCGCGGAGCCCGTACGTGGTCCAATAGCGATTGGGTATGCCAGCCACTACGGGCTGGGGGTGTTCGGAGCGGAACGAGTGAATGAAGGGGGGCCGTGAAACGCTGCACACGGCCTCCATCCGCGCATTTCTTCCACCACCCGGAACATTAACAAGGATTTCGGGCTCCGTCGCGGGTCGCCGGCCGCGTGCCATGGTCACAACCGGCTCGATCGGTCACCGGTGCGCCGGCGAGAACAATCATTCGGGCCACGGACCGCCATGAACGACAGCCCCAACCACCGGCTGGTGGCCGCGCCTCCGATGTCGCAGGCCGGCGATGGGGAGTTCGACACCCCCGACCTCCTCCCCGTCCGCATGCTCAACGAGTACGCGTACTGCCCGCGACTCTTCCACCTCATGCACGTCGATGGGAGGTGGGCAGACAACGCGTACACGCTCGAAGGGCAGGAGGCACACCGGCGCATCGACCGGCTCGACCATGTGCTCCCGGACCCGGCTGCCGAGGAGGATACCGAGGCCGACGAGGGCGGCGACGTCGACGGCGACGAGCGGCCGGTGATCAGCCGCTCCGTTGCCCTCGCCTCCGAACGCCTCGGGATCACGGGGAAGCTCGACCTCGTCTCGACCGCGGGCGACGAGGCCGTGCCGGTCGACACCAAGCGGGGCCGTGTGCCGAACAACCCGGAGCGGAGCTGGGAGCCGGAGCGGGTGCAGCTCATGGCGCAGGGGCTGCTCTTGCGCGACCACGGGTATCGGACCGACCATGGCGTCCTCTACTTCGCGGGGTCGAAGACCCGCGTCGACGTTCCCTTCACGCCGGAGCTGGAGGCGCTGACGCTCCGCCTCATTCACGAGGCGCGGCAGGCGGCGCGGTCGACGGTATTGCCCGACCCGCTCGAGGACAGCCCGAAATGCAACGGCTGCTCGCTGGCCGGGATCTGTCTGCCGGACGAGACGCTCGCGCTCCGCGAGGTGGAGGCGGATCCTCCGGAGGCGGGGCACGAAGCAGTTCGTCGGCTTTATCCAGCACGGGACGACGCGCTGCCGCTCTACATCCAGGAGCAAGGCGCGCGCGTGGGGAAGCGGGGCGAGGTCCTCGTCATCACGAAGGATGGCAAGGAGATCGCGACGGCGCGGCTGAAGGATGTCAGCCAGCTCGTGCTCTGCGGCAACGTCTCCATCACCGCCCAGACGGTGCACCTCCTCTGCGAGGCATCGATCCCGATCGTCCACCTGTCCCGGGGGCACTGGTTCTACGGCATCACCGCGGGCATCACGTTGCGAAACGCATACGACCGCGCCGCGCAGTTCGAGGCCGCGAGCGACCCGGCGCGGCGCGCCGAGTTCGCCCGGGAGATCGTCGCAGCCAAGGGCGCGAACCAGCGTACCATGCTCCTGCGCAACGGGAGGCCGCGCCCCGATCAGGTGACCGCGGAGATCGCGACGCTGCTGCGCAAGGTCGAACACATCGAGAGCGCGGACCAGCTCCTCGGGATCGAGGGCGCCGTCGCCGCCAAGTATTTCTCGGCCTTCGGCACCATGCTCCGGCCGCGCGACATCGATGCGGTCTGGGCGTTCGAGGGCCGGAACCGCCGTCCGCCGCGCGACCCGGTGAATGCGCTGCTCTCCTTCGGCTATGCGCTTCTGACCAAAGAGTGCACCGTGGCCCTCATGAGCGAGGGGCTGGATCCGTGGTGGGGCCTGTATCATCAGCCCCGTCACGGCCGACCCGCGCTCGCGTTAGACCTCATGGAGGAGTTCCGGCCCGTCGTCGTCGACAGCGCGGTCATCACCGCGATCAATACCGGAATGGTGACCGCGCGCGATTTCGTCCGCTCGAAGGCGGGGTGCGTGCTGAAGGACTCGGGGCGGAAGGCGTTCATCCGCGCCTACGAGGCGCGACTGGACCAGCTCGCTACGCATCCGCTGTTCGACTACCGGTGTTCGTGGCGCAGCTTGATCCGCCTGCAGGCGCGGCTCCTCGCCCGTTGGCTGCGCGGTGACGTGCCTCGGTATCGGGGGATCACGGTCCGGTAGGTGCGACGATGGCCAGGCGCCACTATCTCGTCAGCTACGACGTCTCGGACGACAAGCGCCGGACCAAGGTCTTCAAGACGCTCCATGGGTTCGGCGACCACGCGCAATACAGCGTCTTCTTCTGCGAGCTCAGCGACCAGGAACTGGTGCAGCTCAGGACCAAGCTCCGGGCGGCGATCCACCACAAGGAGGACCAGGTCCTCATCGTCGACCTCGGAACGAACACGCGCCCGCTCGAGGAGGGCATCGAAGTCCTGGGTCGCGGGTACCAGCCCGCGACGCGCGTCGTCGTGGTGTAACATCGCCGGGCGCCGTGCGAGCGGCGAGGTGCTGCCCAGGAAGCGGACCCCGCTCGAACACGTTGACAATCAAGGTCTTGGGATATGACGATAGATCCCTCTCATCACCCTTCCGCGCCCCATTCCGCCCCGCCGCTCGCGTTTCCGCGCGAAACGCGAGTCCCATCAAGGGGTTACGGGGTGGCCGATTCCTCGACCGGATGGTCGAGGCCTCATTGAAGGCCGTCCGACAGCGTGAGGTAAGAGGAGCCGACACCGGATTCCTCGACCGGATGGTCGAGGCCTCATTGAAGGCATTCGGCATTCGCCGGCCCGGGTGCCCTTCTCCCAGATTCCTCGACCGGATGGTCGAGGCCTCATTGAAGGGCCCAATCTGAGAAGTCGCCGTTCGGCAAGAGGTTCAGGATTCCTCGACCGGATGGTCGAGGCCTCATTGAAGGAGATCGTCCGGCATCCTTCATTGCCTCGCGGACGATCGATTCCTCGACCGGATGGTCGAGGCCTCATTGAAGGGTCTATGGCGTCTATGAGCTTCCGGAAGTTGCCGAAGATTCCTCGACCGGATGGTCGAGGCCTCATTGAAGGGAGGCATGGGAGGATCTCCTCGACGATCTGTTCGCCGATTCCTCGACCGGATGGTCGAGGCCTCATTGAAGGATGCCGCGCTGCGCGAGCCGCCGTCGGCCACACCGATTCCTCGACCGGATGGTCGAGGCCTCATTGAAGGTCGCCTCCGTGGTGGTGGTCCGTCCTGCACTGCTCGCCAGGATTCCTCGACCGGATGGTCGAGGCCTCATTGAAGGCGGCGCTGCTACGATCGGCGCTCGAGTACGCTGCTCGGATTCCTCGACCGGATGGTCGAGGCCTCATTGAAGGCGGTATATCTCTGGGCGCTTCGGCGACTGTACCCGGGATTCCTCGACCGGATGGTCGAGGCCTCATTGAAGGAACACTGGGATCGCGCGGCAGTCGAAGCAGTGGCTCGAGATTCCTCGACCGGATGGTCGAGGCCTCATTGAAGGGAAGCACACAGGCGCAGTGCCGGTTCGGGCAATCGCAGTGATTCCTCGACCGGATGGTCGAGGCCTCATTGAAGGACCACGGAGGCGGAGATGACGATGACCATGGCGTGCAGATTCCTCGACCGGATGGTCGAGGCCTCATTGAAGGCGAACAGCATCGCGACCGAGGAAGAGGCGTCCGGCCTCGATTCCTCGACCGGATGGTCGAGGCCTCATTGAAGGGAGTTGCGCGCCCCAGATGTAGGCATCGCCGCTCCCGGATTCCTCGACCGGATGGTCGAGGCCTCATTGAAGGTTTGCGAGCGGGTGGTCAGCGGGGACGACCATGACGGGATTCCTCGACCGGATGGTCGAGGCCTCATTGAAGGAGAATGCGGGCGATGCGGTCTCGCTTCTCCAACTCGATTCCTCGACCGGATGGTCGAGGCCTCATTGAAGGTTCCGGCTGGCTTCGCGGTTCGGGCCGCGGAGCTTCCGCGATTCCTCGACCGGATGGTCGAGGCCTCATTGAAGGGCCGACTACTACGGGCTCC
>CALBZE010000103.1 GCA_937889645.1 uncultured bacterium | reverse complement strand
GGGTGGCCCCTGCGGGGCGGGAGCCGCCGCCTTCGGCGGCGGGGGCGGCGTCCGCCCGTGCGTGCACGGGCGGACGCCGGGGACCGCGGGTCAGCGAGTGGCGTCGGCCAGGCGCTCCGTCGCCTCCAGCTCGGAGAGGATCCGGTCGAGCTCGGCACGGAGTTCGGCGTAGCGGATGAAGGCGTCGCGGCCGGGCTTCTGGTCGGCGCCGAGGAGCATGCGGTAGAGATACTGGATCTGGTCGACCAGCATCGGCTGCATGTAGCGGCCCTGGGCGGTCTGGAGCGCGTCCTGGAGGGCCGCGAGGCGGCGAGCGGCCTCATCGTCCGTGCGGCCGGCGGCCTGGAGGCGGCGGCGGGCGGAGATCACCCGGTCGAGGGCGAAGTTCGCCTCGCTGAGCGCGTCGCGGACCTTGAGGGCGATGTCGAGCTGCTCGGCCAGGTCGGCGTGCGTTACGCCTTCCTTCTCGACCCGCGGGTCCATGCGCAGTTCCAGGGTTCGCGTCTCGCTCCAATCGCCGACGGTGAGGCGGACCTGATAGGTGCCCGGGAGCGCCATCGGGCCGCCGCGGCCGGCGCGGCGCGTGTCGGCGTACCAGGGGCCCGGGAGCGTCATGTCCCAGATGAAACGGTTGAGCCCCTTCCCCTTCGGCAGCCGCGGCGTGCCGACGCGCTCGAGTGCCCAGCCGCCCATCGTCGCCTTCGCCACGGTCTCCTCACCCGTCGCCTCGCTCGAGAAGGCGCGGACGAGCTTGCCGTCGGCGTCGAAGATCTCGAGGGTGACGGGGCCGACGTCGTCGCTCGAGAGGTAGTAATCGATGACGGCGCCGGGCGGCGGGTACTGGGGGTCCGCCGGGCCGCCGCCGCCGGCCCGGTAACGGAGCCGGTATGCGACGTTCGGCTGGAAGAGGTGCGCCCGTGACCGTGCGACCCGGTCGCTGATCTGATGCAGCGGGGTGATGTTGTAGAGGATCCAGAACCCGCGCCCCATCGTCGACAGGATCAGGTCCTTGCGGTAGACCTCGATGTCCGTGACGGGCGTGCGCGGAAGGTTGAGCTGGAACGGCTGCCAGTTCGCGCCGTCGTCGAACGAGATGAAGATCCCGAACTCGGTCCCGGCGTACAGGAGCCCTTCGCGGTCCGGGTCCTCGCGGACGACGCGCGTCGCATAGTCGGCCGGGATCCCGTTCTTCCCCGTCGTCAGGCGAGTCCAGGTGCGGCCGTAGTCGTTCGTCCGGTAGATGTACGGCTCCCAGTCGTCCGCGACGAGGTAGCGGTAGACGGCGATGTAAGCCCGCGCCGGGTCGTGCGGCGACGGCTCGATGTTCTGCACGCGCCCGCCGGGCGGTAGGTCCTTCGGCGTCACGTTCTCCCAGGTCTTGCCGCCGTCGCGCGTGACGTGGACCAGCCCGTCGTTCGAGCCGACCCAGATCAGCCCCTGCACGAGCGGAGACTCCTCCACCACGTAGATCGTGCTGTAGAACTCCTCGCCCGTGATGTCTCGCGTGATCGGCGCGCCGGAGATGACGTGGCCGCGCGGGTCGTTCGCGGTGAGGTCCGGAGAGATCGTCTCCCACGTCACGCCCTCGTCCGTCGTGCGGTGCAGGTACTGCGACGCGTGGTAGACCACGTTCGGGTCGTGCGGCGAGACCTCGATCGGGACCACCCGCTGGAACCGGTACTTCAGGTCCTTCGGGTTGTGCCCGTACATGTACTGCGCGCCGACGTAGTACCGCTGCTCCTGGCCGGTGCGCAGGTTATAGCGCGTGAACTGACCCTTGCAGTTCGCGTAGATGATGTCCGGATCGCCCGGCTTGGGGACCGCGGGCCCGGTCTCGCACCCGCCGACGGCGCGGCCGATCGCGGGGACCTCGCCGGACCACAGCGGCGTCGGCAGGCTCGGCACCGCGATCGCCGTCCCGTTGTCCTGTTGACCGGCGTAAACCCAGTACGGGAAGCGGTCGTCGATGTCGATGCCGTAGAGCTCGGCGGTGGGCTGGTTGTGCTGCGTCGACCAGGTGCGGCCGCCGTCGAGCGTGACGTTGACGCCGCCGTCGTTCGATTGGATGAAGATATCCGGGTTGTCCGGGTTGATCCACATGTCGTGGTTGTCGGCGTGCGGGGTCGGGCGGCGGCGGAAGGTGCGGCCGCCGTCCTCCGAGACGAACCAGGAGACCGCACTGACGTAGACCTTGTCGGGGTTCTTCGGGTCGACGTCGACGTTGGTGTAATAGAACGGCCGGTCGAGGAGCCCGGCCTCGGTGGTGTTGACGGCCGTCCACGTCTCCCCGCGGTCGTTGGAACGGTAGAGACCGCCCTCGGGCGGGAGCGCCTCGACGAGCGCGTAGACGACATTCGGGTCGGCGGGCGTGACGGCGAGGTCGATCTTGCCGACGAGGCCGGAGGGGAGCCCGCCGCCGAGCTTGCGCCAGGTGTTGCCGCCGTCGGTGCTCTTGAAGATCCCGCCCTCGTGCGCGCCGCTGATGATCGTCCACGGCTTGCGCTCGGCGCGCCACATGGTCGCGTAGATGGTGTTGGGATCGTCGGGCGCGAACTCGAGGTCGACGGCGCCGGTCGAATCGCTCACGAATAGGACCTTCTCCCAGGACTTCCCACCGTCGAGGGAGCGATAGACGCCGCGGTCGGGGTTGGGGCCGAAGGCGTGGCCGATCGCGGCGACGAAGACGATGTCGGGGTTGTCGGGGTGCGCCTCGACGGCGCCGATCTGGCCGACGTCGCGGAGGCCGATGTGGGTCCAGGTCTTCCCCGCGTCGGTCGACTTGTAGACCCCCTTCCCGGTGATGACGTTGCTGCGGAGGCCGTCGGAGCCGGTGCCGACGTAGATGATGTTGGGATCGGAGTCCGCGACCTCGATGGCGCCGATCGACCCCGTCTCGAAGTACCCATCCGAGATGTTGTACCAGTTCTGGCCGTAATCCTCGGACTTCCAGACGCCGCCGCCGGTCGAGCCGAAATAGAAGACGTTGGGCTGCTGGCGTACGCCTTCGACGGCGGTGACACGCCCGCCGCGGCTGGGCCCGATCCAGCGGTACTGGAGCCCGGAGAAGAGCGATGGATCGACCGTCGACATGCCGCGGGGCGCGGGCTGCTGTGCCTCGGCCGTGGGCGAGGCGCATGCGCCGGCGACGGCGACCAGGGCGAGGAGCGCGCCGATGGATGCACGACGGTTCCGGGTACTGCGGCGCCGCGTCGTCGCGGCGGGTACGTGTGTCGCTTGTTGCATGGGACGATCTCGCGAGATGGTTACGAGGAAAAACGCGGGGAAACTGGGACGCGCGCGGCGCGAGTGCAAGCGGCGGCGGGCTCTCCGGCCCGGGCGGGTACGCATGTTGCCGCCCGGGACGCAACACGCAAGGAGAGGAGCGTCGCATGAGAATCGGGTACGCGGGTGCGATCGGGGTCGTTCTGCTCGGCGTCGTCGCCTTTGCGGCGGTGCAGCGGCGGGATGCGACGGACGTCACGGACGTGCTGCTCCGCATGAACGGCCCTCTGCGCCTCGCCGCGGGCGACAGCGCACGCACGGTCGTGGTCATCGGGCACGACGCGGACGTGGAGGGGACGGTCGCCGAACAGCTGGTGGTGGTAGGCGGAACGGCGCGGGTGACGGGGAAGGTGCTGGGGAATCTCATCGTCGTCCACGGCCGCGCGGAGCTCGGGCCCGACGCCGAGGTCGGCGAGAACGTAGTGCTCCACCGGAGCGCGCTCCAGCGGGCGCCGGGCGCGCGGATCGGCGGCGAGATCCACCGGCGGGAAGGGTTCGAGTGGAGCCCGATCGTCGGGTGGATCGTGTGGCTGAGCCTCACGCTCGTGGCGCTGGTCGTCGCCTTGGGATTCGCGGCGGTCGCGGGGCGTCAACTGTTCGAGGCGGCGAGCCGGATCTCGGAGCGGCCCGGGCCGGTCGTGCTCACCGCGCTGATCGTCGCCGTCGCCCTCCCGATCGTCGCCTTCCTCGCGCTGCTCAGCGTCATCGGCTTCCCGATCACGCTGCTGATCGGGCTCTTCATAATCCCCGCGCTCGCGCTGCTCGGGATCGCGGTCACGGGGACGTGGATCGGCGCCGCCGTGCTGCGGCGCTGGGCGAGCGCCGAACGTTACGAGCGGTCGCGGGAGCACCCGTACCTCGCGGCGACGATCGGCGTGGTCGCGCTCCACATCGTGGGGCTGATCCCGTTCCTGGGAGGCTTGATCGTCCTGCTCGCGAGCCAGCTCGGCGCCGGGGCGCTGGTGTACCGGAGCTGGCAAGGGTTGCGCGGACGGCCGGCGCAAGCGTGACGACGGGCGTCGCGGCGGGCGGGCGTGGTCGTCGGCGGACGACCGGCGACGAGCGATGATCGAGGCGATCGGACGACTCGACCCGCTCCTGCAAGCCGTGCTGGCCGGGGCGTTCACCTGGGCGGTCACGGCGCTCGGCGCGGCAGTCGTGCTGGTACGGCGGGACTTCCCGGCCGCGACGATGGATGCGATGCTCGGCTTCGCGGCCGGCGTCATGGTCGCGGCGAGCGTTTGGTCGCTGCTGATCCCCGCGATCGAGCTCGCGGAGGCGCGGGACGTGCCCGGGTGGCTCCCCGCCTCGATCGGCCTGCTCTTCGGCGCGGGATTCCTCCGCATCGCCGACGAGCTGCTGCCGCACCTGCACCTGTTCGTCCCGATCGAGCGTGCGGAGGGGTTGGCGACGACGTGGCGGCGCACCACGCTCCTCGTGCTTGCGATAACGCTGCACAACATCCCGGAAGGGCTTGCGATGGGCGTCGCGTTCGGCGCCGCGGGCGTGCTCGAGGGCGGCGCCGCGGACACTGCGCTCGCCGCCGCCATCGCCCTGGCGCTCGGGATCGGGCTCCAGAACTTCCCGGAAGGGGTCGCGGTGGCGATGCCGTTGCGGCGCGAGGGGATATCGCCGTTCCGCAGCTTCTGGTTCGGCCAGCTCTCGGCGGTGGTCGAGCCGCTCGCGGCGGCGCTCGGCGCTGCGGCCGTGCTGCGCGTCCAGGCGATCCTCCCGTACGGGCTCGCGTTCGCGGCGGGCGCGATGCTCTACGTGGTCATCGAGGAGCTGATCCCCGAGTCGCAGCAGCGCGGGCGGACCGATTTGGCAACGAGCGCGACGATCCTGGGTTTCGTCGTCATGATGATCCTGGACGTGGCGCTGTCGTGACGGGCGCGCGCCGGGCGGGGCCGAAAACGGCGGCGCTTCATCCTCCGTCCGGGCGTCGGGAGCGCACGCGGCGGGCGGCGTCGGCCGCATCGGCCTCGAGGCGGTCGCTCACGCGCACCGGGTAGGGTGGATCCGCGGGCTCGATCGCGCGGACGCGGTCGGGGAGGCGTGCCAACTCCGCGGCGGCGCGGGCGCGGGCCTCGTCCAGCGTGGCGCGGCCGGCGGGCAGCCGGCGCCCCGACGCCATGACCTGGACCAGCAGCGGGCGGCCGGGGAGCGCCTCGTCGTGGCGGGCGACGACGTCGCCTACGGCCCTGCCTCCCTCCTCCAGGCGGTACACCTGCTTGCGGCCGGGGAGGAGCGGCTTGCCGGGCGAGAGCTTGATGCGCCCGCGTCCGTCGTACTCCGTCAGCTTGTAGGCAATGTCGAGCGCCGGCGCATCCGGCGGCACGCCCATGCGGGTCCCGACGCCGAATGCGTCGACCGGCGCGCCTGCGGCGACGATGCGCGCGATCTCGTACTCGTCGAGCCCGCCGCTGGCGAAGATCTCCACGCGTTGCAGCCCGGCGGCGTCCAGGATCTCGCGCGCGCCGAAGGCGAGGGCGGCGAGGTCGCCGGAGTCGAGGCGGACGGCGGAGACGCGGAAGTCGTCGCCCAGCTCCCGGGCGAGCTCGACGACGCGCCGCACGCCGTCGAGCGTGTCGTACGTGTCGACGAGGAGCGTCGTCTCCGGGTAGGTGCGCGCGAAGGCGCGGAACGCGTCGATCTCGTGGTCGAATGCCTGGACGAAGCTGTGCGCCATGGTCCCGGCGACCGGGACACCGTAGACCGCGCCCGCCAAGACGTTGCTGGTCGAGGCGACGCCGGCGACGTGAAAGGCACGGGCGGCCTTCAGCGCGGCGTCCGTGCCGTGGTAGCGTCGCATGCCGAAGTCGACGACGGGGCGCCCCGCGGCGGCGTGGACGACCCGCGCGGCCTTCGATGCGACGACCGTCTGGAAGTGGAGCTGGTTCATCACGAACGTCTCGGCGAGCTGGGCCTCGACGATCGGCGCCTCGATCTCGAGGATCGGCTCGTTCGCGAAGAACGGCGTCCCTTCCGGGAGCGCCCACACATCGCCGGTGAAGCGCAGCCCGCGCAGCCAGTCGAGGAACTCGGGCGCGAAGCCGGGGAGCGTGCGTAGGTAGTCGATCGCGGCGTCGCCGAAATGGAACGTCTCGAGGAAGCGGAGCGCGTCGTCTAGGCCGCAGGCAAGGAGGTAGTTGCGGGAGTCGGGGAGCTTGCGCGTGAAGAGGGAGAACACGGCGCGCCCGGCCATCCCTTCGCGCCAGTAGGCCTGGGCCATGGTCAGCTCGTAGAGGTCGACGAAGAGGGCGACGTTTTCGTCGTCGACCCGGGGGATGCGCTCGGTCATGGCCGTGCCGGCTCGACGGTGGAGCTCGCCGGGAGCGGCCGGGTGCGGTGTCGCGGACCCGGCGCGGATCCCGGCACGCGCGTGCAGGATCCACGCCGGGACGCTACGGGAAGGTCAGTTGCGATCCAGCTCGCTCCAGCGAGCGGTGTCGACGGCGCCGGGGAGATCGTGCGAGCGGACCGCGTTCCAGAACGCCTCGCCCGGGTGGGCGATGTGGCGGACGAAGCGGCCGTCGTGGTAGACGTAGACCGCGCCGGTCCGCTCATCCTTGACGACATGGGTCTGCGTCGTCGCCGGGCCGGCGGCGGCGGTGCCCCCGAAGCCGAAGGTGTGGTCGGGCCACGTTTGAGGCCAGGAGTAAAGGTTGACCTCCTCCGGCAGAGGGCGCGGCAGGTCGGCCCGCTCCCGGTCCGCGTCGATGCGCTGGAACGCGTCGTACAGCACGCGGTTCATTCGTTCGCTGAACAGCCGTACCCTCTCCCCGTAGACCTTCCGCTCGAGCATGACGATACCCTCGCAAGGATGCAGAATTGAGTGGTATCGACAGCATGCGGAGCGGGCGCGGGAGAGTCAAGATCCCGCCGTCGGCCACATCGGGTGGGCACCCCCTTTCGCATCGCCGGCCCAGCGCGCATCTTGCGCGACTTTACCAGAAGGAAATCGAAGGACGAGGTCTCGGCATCATGGCGTGGACGATCGAGGATTCCCGCGAGCTGTACAACCTCGACGGGTGGGGCATTGGATACTTCGACATCAACGACAAGGGGCACGTCACCGTGCACCCGACGCGGGATCCCGAGCGCGGGCTCGATCTCTTCGAGCTCGCGATGGACCTCCAGGCGCAGGGCGTGGGGCTGCCGATGCTGCTCCGCTTCTCGGACATTCTGCGCACACGGATCGAGACGCTGGCGGAGCGGTTCCAGGCGGCGATCAAGGAGTTCGACTACAAGGGGACGTACACCACCGTCTACCCGATCAAGGTCAACCAGCAGCGGCACATCATCGAGGAGATCGTCGCGTACGGCGAGAAGTACAACGTCGGGCTCGAGGTCGGGAGCAAGCCGGAGCTGCAGGCGGTCCTCGCGCTGACGGAGCGGACGGACCACCTGATCGTCTGCAACGGCTACAAGGACGAGGAGTACATGCGCCTCGCCCTCATGGGCCAGAAGCTCGGGCACACCGTCCTGATCGTGCTGGAGAAGAACGGCGAGGTCGACACGCTGCTGCGCGTCGCGAAGGACATGGACGTGGTCCCGACGGCGGGCGTGCGGATCAAACTCTCGGCGACGGGCGCCGGGCGGTGGTCGGAGACCGCGGGCGAGCGGAGCAAGTTCGGGCTGAACGCGTCGCAGCTGGTACGGGTGCTCGACAAGCTCGAGGCGGCCGGCCGGCTCGACATCCTCAAGATGATCCACTTCCACATGGGGTCGCAGATCCCGGACATCCGCAACATCAAGCAGGCGATGGCGGAGGTCGCGCGGTTCTACGTGGAGCTACGACGGCTCGGCGTGGATGTCCAGTACGTGGACGTGGGCGGCGGGCTGGGCGTCGACTACGACGGCTCGCGCTCGACCGCGGCGGCCAGCGTGAACTACTCGATGCAGGAGTACGCAAACGACATCATCTACGCGCTGGCCGAGGCCGCACGGGAGAACGACGTACCGATGCCGCACGTCATTTCCGAGTCGGGGCGGGCGCTCACCGCGCACCACGCGCTCCTGCTCGTCAACGTGATCGACGTGGAGACGCAGATCGAGGACGCACCCGGGGCCGTCCCCGAGGACGCGCACGCGCTGGTGCACGAGCTGGCCGCGACGCTGCGCGACCTGGACGAGCGGAGCCTGAGGGAAACCTACCACGACGCGACGTTCGCCAAGGAGCAGATGCGCGTGCACTTCAACAGCGGCGTGCTCTCGCTCCGGGAGCGCGCGCACGCGGAGCGCCTGTTCCTGGCGATCATGAACCGCGTCGCCCGGCTCGCGTCCGCCGACCCCGAGGAGTACGAGGACATCCTCCCCGAGCTGGAGACGGTGCTCACCGACCGCTATTTCTGCAACTTCTCGGTCTTCCAGTCGCTGCCGGACTCCTGGGCGATCGACCAGCTCTTCCCGATCATGCCGATCCATCGCCTGAACGAGGAACCGTTGCGGCGCGGCACGCTGCAGGACGTGACGTGCGACAGCGACGGGAAGATCGACCGGTTCATCGGCTGGCGGGAGCCGAAGCCGAGTCTCGAGCTGCACACGCTCAAACCGGGCGAGCCGTACATCCTGGGAATCTTCCTGACCGGCGCGTACCAGGAGATCCTGGGCGACCTGCACAACCTCTTCGGCGACACGAACGCCGTGCACATTCGGCTGACGGACGGCGGCTACGAGGTCGGCCACCTGGTCCACGGCGACACGGTCACCGAGGTGCTGAACTACGTTCAGTTCAACGCCCAGGACCTGGTCGCGACGTTCCGGCGCAAGGTCCAGAACGCGCGGAACCTGACGCGCGCGGAGGCGAACGGGTTCATCGCGGACTACATCGCGGGGCTGGCCGGGTACACGTACCTGGAGGGCGAGGCGTAGGGGTGTCAGCGCACTACCGGCCGGGCCCGAGTAGGGGTGTGGGCGGCGGGCCGAGAGTGCCCGCCGCCCACATTTCGTCTTGTTACGCCATGTTGCGTACGCGTCGTAGCGCTTCCGCGCGCACGACGTGCTACGCCTCCACGCGCCCGACGGCGGATGGCGCCGGCGCGCCGCGACTCACGACGGTCCAGAGACGGGCGAGCGCCGCCGTCGCGAGCGCAGCGACGATGGTGAGCACGCCGGCCAGGGCGTAGCGGCCGTAGATGAAGTACCCGACGGCGAAGAGCGCCGAGTAGACCGCAAAGCACCCGGCGAACATGGCGAGAATACCGCGGGGCACGCCCCACGGCTCGCCCGCGCCGGTGAGCCGGACGCCGTCCGCCTCGGCGCGCCGCACGACGGGCGCCCACCCCGGCCCACCCGGGCGGACCAGCGAATAGAAGCGACGAAGCACGGCCTCGTCGGTCGGACGGGTGAGGAGCGTCACCGCGACCCACGCGACGGTCGTGGTCGCCACCCCCGTGACGAGCTTGAAGGAAGCGGAGAGCGGCACGGCCGGGAATAGCGCCGGGTGCGCCAGCTCGAAGTAGACGGCCACCAGGAACGACACCACCATCGCCGCCAGTTCGCTGTACGCGTTGATCCGCCACCAGAACCAGCGGAGGATGAAGAGGAGCCCGGTCCCGGCGCCGATCTGCAGCAGGATCTGGAACGCCTGGAGCGCGCTCTCGAGCCAGAGCGCGAGCGCGGCCGAAAGGACCATGAGCGCGACGGTCGTGACGCGCCCGACCGCGACGAGCCTGCGTTCATCGGCTTCGCGGTCGACGAATCGCTTCCAGAAGTCGTAGACCACGTAGGACGCACCCCAGTTCAGGTGCGTCGAGATCGTGGACATGTAGGCGGCGGCCAGGGAAGCGAGGACGAACCCCAGCAAGCCCGCCGGCAGGAAGGTCAGCATCGCCGGGTAGGCCAGATCGTGCCCCAGGATCGACTCGGGAATGCCGGGGAACGCCGCACGGATCGAGTCGAGCGTCGGGAATACGACGATCGATGCGAGCGCCACGAGGATCCACGGCCACGGCCGCAGCGCGTAGTGGGCGACGTTGAAGAGGAGCGTCGCCGCCGTCGCCTCGCCCTCGTTGCGGGCGGAGAGCATGCGCTGCGCGACGTATCCGCCGCCGCCCGGCTCGGAGCCCGGGTACCAGACGCTCCACCACTGCACGGCGAGCGGGATCACGAGGAGCGAGATCAGGGCGGACGTATCGCCGAAATCGGGGAGCAGCGAGAGCCGGCCGGCGACGTCGGGGTGCGAGAGGAGCGCGCCGAGTCCGCCCACGTCCGGGTGCCTCACCGCGACCACGGCTGCGCCGATCGAGCCGACCATCGCCACGCCGAATAGGATGAAGTCGGTGATGAGGACGCCGGTCAGCCCGCCGATCATGCTGAAGAGCGTGGTCACGCCGCCGGCGATCGCAACGGTCGTGAGCGGCGAGACGCCGAGCATCACGCCCGCGATCTTGATCGCCGCGAGCGAGACGGTCGCCATGATCATCACGTTGAAGAACACGCCCAGGTAGAGGGCGCGGAAGCCTCGGAGGAAGGCTGCCGGGCGGCCGGAGTAGCGGATCTCGTAGAACTCGAGATCGGTCGAGACCTCGGCGCGGCGCCACAGCTTCGCGTAGACGAAGACCGTGAGCATCCCGGTCAGCAGGAACGCCCACCACACCCAGTTCCCCGCCACGCCGTTCTGCCGGACGATGTCGGTGACGAGGTTCGGCGTGTCCGTCGAGAACGTGGTCGCGACCATGGACGTGCCGAGGAGCCACCAGGGCATCGAGCGGCCCGAGAGGAAGTACTCGGCCGTGCTCCTGCCGGCGCGCCGCCCCGCCCACAGGCCGATGGCGAGGACGATCGCGAAGTAGGCGGCGATGATCGCGACGTCGGTGAAGGCGAGATTCATGTACGCTCCTGCGTTCGCGTTGCGCCAGCTTCTACGGTGCGCGGGGTCCCCGGTTCCCGGTGGCGGCCGGCGGACCTGGCGGACCCGTCGGACCCGGCGGGCGCGCCGGACCCGGCGGCCGACGGGGTTCGGAGGGGGCGGGCGCCGAGATCAGCGCCACGGCGGCTCCGAAAAACCCAGGACCCGCGGGAAGGGGTGATTGGAGTATCCGAAGTACACGCCGTTCCTCGCTCCGTCGAGGACGCCGATCTGAACGACGATCGAATCCCCGCCGACGCTTGAATTCCCCGCGTGCGCGATGTCGATCGTACGCGCGCCAAGGAGCGGGCCGAGCAACGAAACGGCTGCCAGTCCGATCCCGGTCCGACGGTTCATGACAAGTGCCTCTACGGTTGGGCCCGTTCGCCCCCCGCGGTGAACAGCAGCACATCCGCCCTGCCCCGATTCTCCTCGATGGGCGGCCGGGCGAGGTCCGCGGTCGGGATCCCGGTCAGGATGAGGATCCGCGTGCCGGGCGTGCGGCGCTCGATGCGGGCGGGGATGCCGTGGCCGAAATCGCTGTGGAACGCGCCGGTCACGTGCACGACGAGCGCGCCCGGCCAGCGCTCGCGCGCGGCCACGATCGACTCCGCCATAGTTTCGTCCTTAACGCACTGCGCCAGGTAGTAGCGCTCCATCGCGGCGCTGGCCTCGCCCGCACCGGGGTGGATCCCCATCGCTTGCAGGAAGCGGTCGTGGTAGGCGTCGCGCGGGCAGTCGATGTCCCGGGCGATGTGGGCGTCGCGTTCGGCCGCAGGCAGCGCCTGGAGCGTGTCCAGCCCGCCGGCCGCGACCATGGCGGCATAGCGGCGCGGCACGTTCGCGGCGACGACAGGCCAGCCGCGTTCGCGAGCGAGCTCGACCAGCGGCCGGTAGTCCGCAGCGTAATTGGGCCACGGCCGCGCGCCGGCGAGGAATTCCTCCTCGGAGATCCGGCCGGCAAGGTAGTTGTCGAGGGCAGACTGGACGTCGCGCTCGAACATCTCGAGGGAGAGGACGACGTCGTCGCCCCGAGCGGCGAGCGCGTCGAGGAGCGCGTGCTGGAGCCGGTGCGTCCCGGCGTCGTCGTGCTGTTCGCCGAAGAAGACGACGTCGACTTCGGCGGCTCGCTCCGCGAGCCCGGCCACGTCCAGGGTGCGGCCTGCGTCGGCGTCGACGATCCGATACGGCGCGGCGGCCTCGTCGGCCGGCCGCGGCGCGGGCATGGAAGGCGCCCGGCCGGCGCACGCGGCGGCGACCAGGATCGTGAGCAGGAGCGGTGTATGGCGAACGATTCTGTTCATGGCATCCCCGTCGGGCTGGCGATTCGGGCCGGGGCGGCCCTTCGTGACCCGGCAAGGTACGCCCGACGGGCGCTCCACTTCAAGGCAGTTCGCGCCCGCACGGTCTTTGCCGCTCCGGTAGGGCGGACCGCACGACGCCAGGATCGGAGGCAGCGACATGAAGAAAAGACGGCACCCGGCTCGAGCCGCCGAGGAGCTGCGCGACACGACCCGCGACCTGATCGAGGAGGAGCTGGACCGCCTGGGCGAGGCGGGCGGCGGCGAGCCGTCGGTGACGGAGGCGGTCGAGCTCGGCCTGCTCAAGGCGCGGGAGCTCGGGCTCGAGGCGGGGCTGGAGCCCGAGCTCGTCGACGAGGTCACGCGGGAGGCGGCGCGGCGCGTCGTCGCCGACTCGCTTCACGGCCGCGGGCGCCGCTCGGCGAAGAAATCCCGCCACACCACGCAGATCCTGCGGGAATCCGAGGGACGCGGCGACTGGCTCGGCCGGCCGGAGCCCGGCCCCGAGGACGAGCAGCGCGGCGAGGCGTGGCGCGACCGGACGTCGAGGCCATGATGCGCCGATCCCGACCCCGCGCCCCGGCCATTCCGGCCGGGAGCGGGGTCGGGATCGTTCAGGCGATGTCGAAGGCTCCGACGCTCGGTCGCCAGAAGGCAGCGTTCCGTCGCCAACCGCCGGCGATCCGTTGCCGGCGACCGGCGTTCAGTCGCCGGCCACCGGCTGCGGCGCGAGGCCGGCCTTCTTCCGCTCCGCCTCCAGCTCGCGCGCCCGCTCGCTCGAGACGAAGCGTCGCTTGAACCAGGCGCCGATGTCGTCGAAGTACGTGTACGCGACCGGCACGACCAGCAGCGTCAGCATCGTCGACGTGATCAGCCCGCCGATCACGGCGCGGGCCATCGGCGCGCGGAACCCGCCGCCCTCGCCCAGCGCCAGCGCGATCGGCAGCATGCCGAAGATCATCGCCGCCGTGGTCATCATGATCGGACGCAGACGGACCGCGCCCGCCTCGACCAGCGCGGTGAAGCGGTCGGCGCCCTGCATCCGCCGCTCGTTCGCGTTGTCGACCAGCAGGATCGCGTTCTTCGTCACGAGCCCCATCAGCATGATCACGCCGATCATCGACATCATGTTCAGCGTGTCGTCCGTGATCAGCAGCGCGAGCAGCACGCCGACCAACGAGAGCGGCAACGAGAGCATGATGGCGAGCGGCTGCGTGAACGACTCGAACTGGCTCGCCAGGATCAGGTAGATCAGGATCACGGCGAGCAGCAGCGCCTCGACGACGTAGCCGAAGGTCTCCATGAGCTGCTCCGTCTCACCGCCGAGGTGGACCGAGTAGCCCGGAGGCAGGTCCATCTTCGCGACCTCCTGCTGGATCAGCGAGGACGCCTTGGAGATCGACAGCCACGGCTCGGTGTTGGCCGAGACCGTCGCGATGCGCTGCAGGTCCTTGCGGTCGATCTGCGCGGGCGCCTCGCCCAGCTCGATCCGGGCGATCTGGCCGAGCGGGACGATCATCGCCTCGCCGCTCTCGCCGCGCAGCATCGTCGCGACCGGGAGCGTGGCCAGGTCGTGCACCGAGACGCGCTGCGCCGGATCGACCTGCACGACGACCTCGCGCTCCTCGCCCGAGGGGTCCTCCCACCGCGTGGCCGTCTGTCCCGCCAGGAGCGGCTGGACGGACATCGCGATCTGGGCGACGTCGAGGCCGACCTCCCGCGCCAGCTCCCGGTTCACCTCGATGCGATACTCCGGCCGCGGATCGCCCATCGACGACTTCACGTCGACGATCCCCGGGATCGCGGCGACCACCTTCGCGACGTCGTCGGCGACGCGCTGGAGCTCGCGCACGTCCGGCCCGCGCACCTCGACGGCGAGCGGGGCCTGGGCGCCGCCGAAGCCGCCCGCATCGAGCACGGCGATGTCGACGCCGAAGATGCTGCCCAGCCGCTTGCGCGCCTCGACCATCAGCTCGTCCTGCGTGAGCGACCGCTCGTGCCGCGGCACGAGCTTCACGTAGATCTCGCCGGCGGTAACCGTCCCAGTCCCCAGCGCACCCGAACCGATCGAGGTGTAGGTGAAGTCGATCCCCTCCAGCTCGTTCAGCCGCTCGAGGATCTGCATCGCCTTGTCGCGCGTGTACGCCAGGCTCGAGCCCTCGGGCGTCTCGAACGTCACCGCGAACTCGGAGTTGTCCGAGTCGGGGAAGAACCCGCCGCCGATGAACGGGAACAGCATGAACGCCCCGACGAACGACGCGACGGCCATGGCCATCGTCGTCTTGCGATGCCGGAGCACCCAGCTGATCACGCCGCGATAGCGCGCCGCCTGGCTGTCGAACCAGCGGTTGAAGCGGCCGATCAGGCGAGTCACGAAGTTGCCGCCCTCGCCCTTGTGCGGGTCGACGCCCCACCACGCCGAGAGCATCGGCGTGAGCGTGAACGAGACGAAGAGCGACACCAGGACCGCCCACGCCACCGTCAGCCCGAACTGGAAGAAGAAGCGGCCGATGATCCCGCCCATGAAGGCGACGGGTACGAACACCGCGACGATCGAGAACGTCGTCGCCATGACCGCGAGCACGATCTCGCGCGTGCCGCGGCCCGCGGCGGTGAAGTGGTCCTCGCCCATCTCGCGGTGACGCACGATGTTCTCGATCACCACGATCGCGTCGTCGATCAGGATCCCGATCGAGAGCGAGAGCGCCATCAGCGTCAGGTTGTTGAGCGTGAAGCCCAAACCATCGAGCAGGATGAAGGCGCTGACGACGGAGACCGGCAGCGCGAGCGACGTGATCGCCGTCGCCTTCCAGTCGTTGAGGAACAGCATGACGACCACGATCGTCAGGAACGCGCCGAGGAGCAGCTCGTGGATGACGCTCTCGACGGACTGACGGATCGTGACCGAGTTGTCGCGGACGACCTGGATCGAGACGTCGCGCGGGAGCGTGCGCTCAAGCTCGCCGATGGCCTCGAGGACCTCGTCGGCGACCTCGACGGTGTTCGCGCCCGAGACCTTGAGGATGTCGATGGCGACGGCGCGCTCGCCGTTCACGAACGCGAGCGACCGCTCCTCCTCGTGCCCTTCCTCGACGCGTGCGACGTCCTTGAGCCGGATCGGCCCGCCCATGCGGGTGGCGACGACGATGTCGCCGAACTGATTGGCGTCGGTGATCCGGCCCGCGACGCGCACGAGCTGCTCGGCCGCGCCGCGCTCGATGCGGCCGGCCGGGATCTCCATGTTCTGCTGCCGGAGCGCCGCCATGACCTCGGCGACCGAGACGCCCAGCGCCCGCAGCCGGTCCGGCTGGAGGTAGACGCGGACCTCCTTCTCGACGCCGCCGACGACGCGGACCTCGCCGACGCCGGAGATCGACTCCAGCCGGCGACGGATCGTCTCGTCCGCGAGCGTCGTCAGGTCCACGATCTCGCGCTCGTTCGACGAGAGCGCGAGCGACATGATCGGCATCGAGGTCGGGTCGAACTTCTGCACGACCGGCGCCTCGATGTCCGCGGGCAGGTCGCGGCGCACGGCCTCGATCTTTGCCCGCACGTCCTGAGCGGCGACGTCACCATCGCGCTCCAGGTCGAACTGGATGATGATGAGCGAGGCGCCCTCGAGGGACATCGACGTGATCTGGTCGACGCCCTCGATCGGGTTGAACGCCTCCTCGAGCCGCCTCGTGACCTCGCGCTCGACCGTCTCCGGGCTCGCTCCCGGATAGATCGTCTGCACGGTCACGAAGGGGAAGTCGACCTCGGGGAACTCGTCGATCGGCAGGCGCCGGTACGAGAAGAACCCCAGGACGACCAGCCCGAGCATCACCATCGTGGTGAAGACCGGGCGTCTGATTGCGAGGCCGCTCAGGCCTCCTCCAGTGGTCGACATCTCAGCCCTCCCCGCCGGCCGACGCCTTCGCCGACGCGCCGCCGACGACGCGGACCGGCGTGCCCGGCTCGATCGCGGCAACCGGCGCGGCGATCACCTGTTCCCCCTCCTCGACACCCGAAAGGATCGCGACGAGACCGGTCAGCTCGTCCCGCACGCCCGTCTGCACCTCACGGCGCACGACGCGGCCGTCCTGGACGACGAGGACGTACGACCGTCCGGCCGAACCGCGGACCGCGGTCGCGGGGACGACGAGCGCGCCCTCGATCTGCTCGCCGACGATCCGCCCCGTCGCGAACTGCCCGGCGACCAGCGCACCGCCCAGGTTCGGCAGCTGCACGTAAACGCCGACCTGGCGCGTACGCAGGTCCGCCATCGGCTCGATCCTATCGACCGTGCCGCTCAGCTCGCGGCCCGGCTGCGCGTCCAAAGTGAAGACGACCGGCATCCCCGGCCGGATCCGGCTGGCCGCCTCGATCGGGACCTGGCCGGACAGCTCGAGGCGCTCCGTGTTCACGACGGTGAACAGCTCCTGGCCCGGGTTCACCGCCTCGCCCGTCTCGACCATGCGAGCGCTGACCACGCCGTCGATCGGCGAGACGATCGACGTGCGGACCGCCTGTTCGGCGGCCGCGGCGGCCTGCGCGCGCGCAGCCTCGTACGCCGCCTTGGCGGCGTTGAAGTCGATGTCGGACATGGCGCCGGCCTCGTGCAGCACGCGCGCGGCCTCGAGCCGCTGCGTGGCGAGCGCGAGGTTCGCCTCGGCCGCCGCCGCCTGGCTGCGGACGCCGTCGGCGTCGATCGTCGCCAGGACCTGCCCCTTGCGCACGCGCGTGCCCCGGTCGGCCCTCACCTCGGAGACCGTGCCCGGGACCTGCGCCTTCAACGGCACGACACGATACGGCATGAGCGAGCCGGTGAGCACCGCGCCGGCGGCGATGTCCGCGCGCTGCACGACGGCGACGTCGCTCGCGCCCAGCTCCACGACCACCCTCTCCTCGGGCGCCGCCTCGGCCGGCCTGCCACCCTCACCACCACACGCCGCCGAGAGAAGGAGCGCGGAAACCAGCCCCGCGCCGGCGGCGCCCTTCATCACAGTGTATCGCATTGTCGAAGATCCTCAGGTCTATGTTTGGTCCGCATCGATCACTTACCGCCGGCCGGAGCGCCGCTCTCGGCCGAGGCTCGTCCACCGACGATCGCGCCGCTGCCGCCGAGCGCACGGATCAGCGCAGCGTCCGCGATGTGGAAGTCCGTCAACGCCTGCGCGAGGTTCGTCCGCGCCTGGAGCAACGCCAGGCGCGCCTCGGAAACCTCGAGCTGCGTCGCCAGACCCTTCTCGTACTGCAGCTCCGTCAGCGAGTAGACGCGCTCGGCCTGGTCGACCGTGCGACGACGCGCCTCGATCGCGGCCCGCGCGCGCTCGCGCTCGCGCAGCGCCTGCTCGTACTGCAGCTCGACCGCTTCCTTCAACTGCTCGTGCTGGAGCCGAGCCTCCTCGACCAGCGCCCGCGCCTCCTCCACGTCCGCCGTGCGCTTGAAACCGTCGAAGATCGGCAGCTGCACCGACACGCCGGCGTTCCAGTCCGTCCGCGGATCACCGGAGAAATCGAAGATCTCGGCCGGGTACATCTGGCGACCGTACGACATGTGCACGGACACCGTCGGGAGGTACGACCGCTTCGCGATCTTCAACTGCTGCTCGCGGATCGCAATCTGCCGCTCCGCCGCCTCGAGCGCGGCCCGCCGCTGCAGCACCGCCCGCTCGGCGACGCCCGGCGCCGAGACCGCATCGTCGGTCGGCTCGGCGAGCGACGTCGTGAGTTCGAGCCGCCGGTCCAGCGGCACGTTCAACAGCCGCTTCAAGTCCAGTTCCGCGAGATCGGCCGCGTTCCGGGCCTGCACCAGCTGCGGCCGCAGGTTCTCCGCCGCGACCTCCGCCCGCATCACGTCCAGCTCGGAGGCCAACCCCGCCCGCTGCCGGAGCCGCTCCTGCTCGAGGAACGCTTCCGCCTGCTCGAGCGCGGCCTGGGCGATCTGCTCCATCTCCCGAGCCAGGAGCGCCCGATAATACGCGGTCCGCACCTGCTGCTCCACGTCCGCCATCTGCTCGACGAGGCCGAGACGCGCCGCTTCCTCGAAGTGCCCCGCGATCTCGAGCGCCGCACCCACGCGGCCGCCCGAGTACAGGAGCTGCGTCCCCGTGATCCCCGCCACGTACATGTTCTCCTGGGCGAACGGCAGGTTGCCGAACAGCTGGCCCAGACCGGCCAGCCCTGCAATCGGCACCCGGTCCTCCAGATACTTGACCCGCTCGTCCAGCGGAGCCGTCGGATCCGGTTCGAACCTCAGCGAATCCGGCAGCTCGAACGATGCGCCCGACGTGAACGGAGACGCGAACGTCCGTGTGTACGACAGGCTCGCATTGATCTGCGGCAGCGCCGCAGACCGCGCGGACTTCACCTGCGCCGCCGCGCGGTCCACCTGCGACCGCGCTAGACGGACCTCCTGGCTCTCTCGCAGCGCCCGGGCAACCGCCTCCTCGACGCTGAACCGCTCCACCGCGCCCGGCGACGGGTCCTGCTCCGCCACCTGCGCCCACACAGGCCCGGCGCTCCCGAGTCCGAGCGCCAGAGCCAGCCCCACGACGCCAATCGGTTTCATTCTATCGACCACTCTCTCTCGAATCGTGATCCATCAGGTACCCGTCGCCTCCGCCAGATCCTCGGGCGACGCCGCTTCCCCCGCCTCCCGGCGGGCCCGGAACTCCCGCCACCGCTCCAACTTGGTACGGAAATCGTTGAGCATGAACGCATAGAACCACTGCCACTCCTTGATTCGCCGCCGCCCCACCACCTCCTCCTCGCCCAACAGCCGCAGCCCCAGCTCCAGCAGATCGTGCGTCCGCTGCAGCCGCTGCTGCGCCACGGCGTAGATCTGCTCCCAGGGCTGATCCGCGATACGGTAGTAATCGCGCCGGTCCCCGGGCGAACCGACGCGCTCGACGACCCCCAACTTTTCCAGCCACCGGCCGTTGAGACTGATCGACGCCTTGCTGACCTGCAGATCTTCGGCGATCTGGTCGAGCGACTTCTGCTCGTCGTGCAAGAGGAGGTAGCCGATCATTCGACCGCCGATGCGGGGAATGCCCTGCTCCTCTGCAAGGAGACCGAGCCTTTCAATGAACTCACGAGCCCCTTTCGTCATGACATCCTGGCCTCCGCGCGCGGCAAGAGAAGGTAGTAGGAGTGCGAGGCGTCGTCTAATACGTTCAATCCAATTTAAACGTTCCTCCCCGCGCGCGAAATGGGCACGGGGGGATTGTTACGGGAACGATGGGGTTTGGGTTTCGACGGCGTGGTGGGCGCTGGGTGGGGGAGCGGCATCGGGGAGGGGATGGTGGTTGGATGCGAGGGCTCGGGGCTCAGGGCTCAGGGCTCAGGGCTTAGGTGGTGCCGGGCGACGAAAGACGCCGGCGTGACGCCGCGGACGCCGCCCTGAGCCCTGGGCCCTAGGCCCTAAGCCCTAGGCCCTGAGCCCTAGGCCCTGAGCCCTAGGCCCCGAGCCCTAGGCCCTGAGCCCTATCCCCCGAGCCCCGCCTCTACCGCCCCCTCGCCCCAACCACTCCCTCACGCACCACCACCACGCCCTTCATGAAAGGATGCGGTGCGCAGTGGAAGGGGTAGGTGCCGGGCTCGGCGAAGGTGTAGCTCCACTTGCCGTCCGGATCGATGAGCGGGGAGCCCCATTTGCCGTCGTCGGCGGTGACGGTGTGGGCAAGGGGCGCGCGATTGGTCCAGACGATGGTGGTGCCGGGCGCGACCTCGATTCGTGCGGGCGAGTACTCGAGCCCGTCGATCGCGGCGTAGACGGTGTCGGCGGAGGCCGACGCGGGCGGTGACGAGACCCCGGGCGCGGTGCTCGGAGCGGATACGGGTGCGGGCGGCGAGGAGGCCGCGGCGACGTCGCCCTGGCCGCCGAAGTAGCGGCTCGGGGTGAACGGCACGGTGAACTCGAAGCCCCAACGGGTTTCCGGCCCGCCTCGCGAAGCGCCCTGGAGCGTGTTCGAACCGATGTTCGTCGCGTGGAGGGAGAAGCTGTGCGGCGAATATGGGATCCCGAGGAGGAGTCCCGCGCTCCAAGCGACGCGCTCGTTTGGGTCGCGGTCGACGAGGGCGGCGACGTCGCCTCCGACGGCGACCCACCGGCCGAGGCGCACGCGCGCCCCGGCGCCGAGGGCGGACCGGGTCCGGTCGCGGCCGTACGCGTCGCCCAGGACCCTGGCCACGCCGAAGAGCGCCACCCGCCCCGCCTCGCCGCCGACGGCGACCTCGCCGTCGACGCTCGCGACCGCCGTGTTGTAGCCGCCTTGCACCGTCAGTCGGAGCGGCGACGTCGGCTCCGCACCCACCGGCTGCCAGCGCGCGAACAGCTCCCATTCGTTGGGCCGGACCTCGGGCGAGACGTCCGAGCTGCTGGCGTAGATGACGCCGACCAGCGTGCGACGCGGCAGGCCGGCGGCCAGGAGGAGCGACGGCGAATTGAGCACCTTGTTGATGTCGCCGACCACGGTGAAGCGGTGGATGAAATGGAAGTGCGCGACGCCGGACTTGCCGACCCAGGCGCCGCTCAGGCTCGGCGGCCGCTCGAGGGCGGATTGGGCCGCGGCGGCGGCCGGAGCCGCCAGGAACGCGGCGAGCAGCAGCGAGAGACCGACCGCAGGCCGTGCCCGCCTCATCCGGAGCAAGCCTGCATGCGACGTCTTCCCGACGGTCCGCCGGCGTCGGCGGAGAACGATCGAGGCGCGCGGCGATCCGCCGGACGCGGTTCGGGCAAAGGTCGCCGTCATCCCCCTGCCGGCGGGCATGCCCCGCGCGCCGAACCGGGTCCATTCCGCGAGCCGGCTCGGGTGGCGACGGAGGTCGACACTCCGAGGCGCCCGCGGGTCATGATTCAGCCCAGTCATTGGACCACGACCCTCCCCGTCATCCCCGCCCCCGCGTGCGGCTGGCAGAGGTACCGGTACTCGCCCGAGTTGTAGAACGTGTGATCGAAGCTCTGGCCCGACTGGTTCATCGAGACGGACGTCCACTCCGAGTGACCGTCCGGCGTAACGGTGTGCGGGCCGCCGCTCACGTAGACCCAGCGAACCGTCTGCCCTCTGGAAATCGTCACCACGTTCGGGCTGAAGCTCGCTCCAACGAGGTTGACGGTGATTACCTCGGCGCCGCCGCCACCATCGCCGTCGTCCGACTGCAGGTCGAAATCGACCGTCACGGTCCCCCCGGCGACCACGGTGGCCGATTTGGTCGCGCTCGACCCCTGCGGGAGGGAGTAGCCGGCCGGCGGCGTGATCGAGACGGTATAGTTCCCCGGCTCCAGGCCGGAGAAGCCGTAACTGCCGGACGAGGACGTCGTCGTGTTGCGCTGGACGGGCCCGCCGAGACTCACGGCCACACCGGCGATCCCCGAACCGCCCGCTTGCCGAACGACCCCCGAGATCGAACCGACCTCGCTCGACGGCGGTGTCGGGTCGCTGTCGTCGCTGCACGCGACGAGGCCGAACGCGACCGGGAGCGCAATCGCCGCCGCAACGCGACGGCCGAGGCGACGGGCCCGGCCGCGGCCGAGTCCCGGGAAGTGCGCGAGCGGTCCTGCGATCTTCGAACGTGACGTTACGGACATAGCACGGCCTCCTGGTTGGAGTTTGCGGTGGAACGGCCGGGCGCGATGGGAAACAGAACGATATTAAGCCACCGGCGGCGCGATGACAACATTTCGTTATCCATAACGCCCGATCCGCCGAAATACTGACACACCCCCACCGCATCAAGGAATCGGAACGACATTGGCCCGGCATCGAGGGCGTGGTGGGGGTTGCCGGGGGTGGGCGGTGGAGGGTGAGGCTCGGTTGTAGAAACCGAGCACGGATCGCCCGATTCTCGGCTCCGTGCTCGGTTTCTACAAATATCGTGGTGAACTGCACATGCTGAGCACCGACCCGAATGCAGCGTGCACGGTTACCACATTAGCGGGGGACAACTGCACACGGTTCGGTTATTTCCGCGACGGGTGTGCAGTTTCCACGCGCCGTCGCAGCCGCGAACGGCGATGGAGACGCGCGTCGGACGCGGCGAGGGGAACGGCCATCGGGTCGGGAGGCGACGACCTGGCGTCCATCTCAGGGCGCGGGCTGCCACGGGGCGTTTGCCCCGCGACCGCACGCCGGTATCAGACCAGAGCCGCCGGTTCGGGGATTGGCGGGCCCGATTGCTCCTTGGAGGTGGTGAGGACGATGGTCGTCCGCGTGGAGCTGACGGACGGGATCTGCCGGATCTGGTCGTCGAGGAGGCGTGCGAGGGCGTCGGTGTTGGGGACGCGGACCTTGACGAAGAAGCAGTCTTCGCCGACGACGCGGTGGACTTCTCGGACCTCGGGGATGCGGGCGAGGAGTTCTGCGGTGTCGACGTCGCGGGCGTTCTCGTTGGTCTGGATCATGACGAACGCCATGAGCCCGAATCCGAGGATGCCGGGGTCGAGCGCGGCGTGGTAGCCGCGGATCACGCCCGCTTCCTCGAGCTTCCTGACGCGCTGGAAGATGGCGGAAGGCGCGAGGCCGACCTGCCGGGCGATCTCGGCGTTGGGCGTCCGCGCGTTCTCGCTGAGGGTGCGCAGGATCGCGAGGTCGATGTCGTCGAGGGCGTAGGTCATGCGACTAGGTTAGGCGCCGACGGGTCCGTGGGCAAGCGGCGTGCTGGTCCGTGGGCAAGCGGCGCGCTGGTCCGCAGGCGAGCGGCGCGCGGTGCTCCGGAACCACCGCCTGCTCCGGCTGCGGGGCGCGCGGCCGGGCCCCAACGGCGTTGCCGGGGCCCGGCGGGCCGGTTGATCATCGCTTCCGTTGCGCGAGCTGCTCGGCCATGCGGAGTGCGGCGTAGGCGTTGACGATGCCGCCCGTCGCGGAGAGCTGGGCGAAGTCGACGCGCTCGCCCTCCGAGCCGGGGCGGACGACGCGCCGGCCGGCGTAGGGGGTGGCGGTCTCGAGGATGATGCGCTTCACGTCGGCGGCGTCGAGTTCCGGGTAGTAGGCCATGATCAGCGCGGCGAGGCCGGAGACGACGGGCGCGGCCATGCTGGTCCCGGAATTCTCCTCGTAGCCGTTGCCGGGGATGGTCGAGCGGATGTCGACGCCGGGCGCGAAGACGTGGACGCGGCCGCGGCCGTAGTTGCTGAACGGCGCCGCGAGCTGGTCCGCGCCCTGCCAGGAGGAGGCGCCGACCTCGATCCAGAGGCTCGCGGAGTCGCCGTCGGCGAAGTAGCGGTTCGGGAAGCTCGGCTCCGATTCGAGGTCCGCGCCGTCGTTCCCGGCGGCGTGCACGAGGAGGACGCCCTTGGACTCGGCGTAGCGCACCGCCTCGTCGACGACTGCCTTGTTGGGCGAGAAGCCCTTCCCGAAGCTCATGTTGATGATGTGCGCGCCGTTGTCGACGGCGTAGCGGATCGCGTTGGCGACGTCCTTGTCGCGCTCGTCACCGTCGGGGACGGCGCGGATCGCCATGATGCGGACGCCGGTGGCGATCCCGTCGATCCCGAGCCCGTTGCCGCGCTCGGCGGCGATGATGCCGGCGACGTGGGTGCCGTGGCCGGCGTCGGGGCCGACGACGTCGCCGTTGCCGTAGAAGCGCTCGCTGGTGTCGGCGTAGTCGTCGCCCACGATGTCGCGCGGATCGAAATCGGGGTCGAGGCCGTAGTCGAGGAGGTTCTGGACGTTCTCCAGCTCCCTCTTGACGAGCTCCGGGGTGATCCCCTGGGTCGCCAGCTGGAGGAATACCTGCTTGGCCTGCTGCACGTCGGCCCGGGGCGAGGCGATCGACCGGACCGCGGCGATCGTGAGCGAATCCCTGCCGAGTTCGGCCCGGAGCAGCGCGGTGAAGTGGTCCAGGGCCATGTCGATCTGGCGGAGCTGCGTGAGGAAGCCCTCCTTCTCGGCGCGCTCGGCCTGGTACGCGGCCTCGATCGCGTCGCAGGGGCTGCCGTCGGGCGCGGTCCCGTTGCCGCCGTTCGAGAGGCACGCCGCGTACATCCGGGTCACCTCGTAGGTGTCGTGGTGGACGTGCCGGCCGTCGCGGCCGCCGATGAAGTTCCAGCCGTGGATGTCGTCGACGTAGCCGTTCCCGTCGTCGTCGATGCCGTTCCCCGGGATCTCGTCCTCGTTGACCCAGAGGACGTCGTCGAGGTCCTCGTGCGCGATGTCGACGCCGCCGTCGATGACCGCGACGACGACGGTGCGGCGCGGCTGCTTCCCCGCGAGGAGGTCGCGATACGCGCGCTCGACGCCGATCCCGTCCACGCCGTCGGTGACGACGTCGAGGAGCCACCAGGCCTCGGGCGCGGCGGTCAGGGGCTGCTCCGCCCGGCGCGCGGCTGCGCGCTCGGCTTCGGCGTCGGGCCCGGCCGTGGCGGGCGCCGGGGCCTCGACGGTGCCACCCAGGGGCACGCAAGCGCCGAGGGCAAGGGAGAAGGCGAGAAGAAGGGACAACGGTCTCATCGGCGTTCCTCCGGTTGACGGAACGCCCGGCGGTCCGGGGGCCGACGGGCAGGCACACGGTGGCGTTCCACGCGATCGGGTGAGTGTACCGGGCCCGGTCGTTCCGTGCAACGGCCGGGCCTGGCACTCCGCAAGCGGTGCGCCGGGACTGCTACACGGCCGAGGGGGCGGGGTGTTCCACCACGCCTCGCGCGCGCAGCCGCGCGGAACGCGTGCGCGGGCGCGGGAATCCGGTTACCTTCCGGGTGGGTCGGCGCGGCGTCGGGTGGATCGGGACGTCGCATCGAGCGAATCGGCGCGCCGCCGGGCGTGATTCGGCGAGTCGGCCGTAGTGCGGCGCGCCCCGGCGTGATTCGGCGAGCCGGCCGTAATCCGGCGCGCCGCCGGCCCCACGATCCAGTCTCCAACGTTCTCGACAGAGGGAGCGATGGCTTACACCGTAGAGGACCTGATCCGGCTCCTGGACCTGGAGCCGATCGAGATGAACATCTACCGCGGCCGCAACCGGGACATCGGGACGGGCCGCATCTTCGGCGGGCAGGTGCTCGCGCAGGGACTCGTCGCCGCGCGGCGGACGATCGAGGAGGACCGCGTCGCCCATTCACTGCACGGCTACTTCATCCTCCCGGGCGACCTCGAGATCCCCGTCGTCTACTTCGTCGACCGGCTGCGCGACGGGACGAGCTTCACGACGCGGCGGGTCACCGCGATCCAGCACGGCCGGGCGATCTTCAACATGTCCGCGTCGTTCCACAAGATCGAGGACGGCCCGACGCACCAGGTGCCGATGCCCGACGTGCCGCCACCGGAGGAGCTGCCGTCCGAACTCCAGCTCATCCGCGAGATGGCGGACCGGATCCCGGCGTCGCTGCGCGACGTGCTCACGCAGGACCGCCCGATCGATTTCCGCCCCGTGGAACAGGTCGACCCGTTCCGACCGGAGCCGCAGGCGCCGGTGCGGCACATGTGGCTCCGCGCCATCGGGACCGTGCCGGACGACATCCTGATGCACCAGGCGATCCTGGCGTACGCCTCCGATTACGGGCTGCTCCAGACCGCGCTGCTGCCGCACGGCCTGTCGTTCCGGATGCCGAACATGCAGGTCGCGACGCTCGACCACGCGATCTGGTTCCATCGCCCGTTCCGCATCGACGACTGGCTGCTCTACACGATGGATTCGCCGGCGGCGGCCGGCGCCCGGGGGTTCGCGCGCGGCTCCTTCTTCACCCGCGACGGCACCCTCGTCGCGTCCGTCGCGCAGGAGGGTCTCACGCGCATCCGGGGGCCGATCGAGGTGCGGTGACCGGGCGGATCGGCGGTCGGCACCGGTAACGGTCGGCCCCCGGCCGATGCGCCGGCGGGCGCACGGCCGGTCGGCCGCGACGTCGTCGCCTACACGTGTTGCGGCTCTCCGGGGATCCAGGCCACGCCCACGACCGATGCGCGCCGTTCCCCGGGGAGCCGCACTTCGACATCCCGGAAGCTCGCGTTCACGCCAAGACGCGAGAGTTCGCGCTCGAATTCGGGGCGGCCGACCCGGCCCGGGTCGCCGACGACGACGCGCGCGCCGCGGTTCACCGCCTCCGCCACCCGCCCCGCGACCGCCCGGGCCAGCGCCACTTCGTACAGCACGTCCGCGAACACCACCACGTCCGCGGCCGGGAGCGGATCGGGCCCGAACAGGTCGAACCGCGCCGTCGCCACCTCGAGCCCCTGCGCCGCCGCGGCGCCCCGGATCCGCTCGAGCGCGCCGACATCGTGATCCAGCGCGAGCGACGTCGCACCGAGCCGTGCCGCGGTGAGCGCGCACAAGCCCGTGCCCGCCCCCGCGTCCACGACGCGGACCCCGGCGCCCACGCGCCCGACGAGTTCCCGGGCGACAGCCAGCGCCGTGGGCCACAGGATCGCCGCGTACGGGTCCACGGCCGCGCCGCCGGCCGCCGCGGCGAGTACTTCGTCCACATCGGCGTGCTCGTGTACGAGGAGCTCGAGGCCGCTCGCGACCTCGACCGTCACCTCCCGAATCGTGGCTCGGTGTATGGTTTTTCGGTTCATCGGGCGGGTTGCCCCTTGTATCAATAATGATTATTGTTACTAATCATCCGCACGCCCGACTGGCTCGCGCGGGCGGCGGCGCCTAGCTTCCCGAGAGAATACACCCCGAACGGCGAGAGGACGATGGGCGCGAGAATCTGGGACGAACCGGTCCGTCGCGGCTTCGCGCTGACGGCGCTCACGCTGCTGGGCGTGGCGGCGGCGTACGTCGCGCGGGGCGCGGAGCGCGTCGTTGCGGAGTGGTCGTTCTACGCGCTGGCGTTCCTGGCCGGCGGCGTCCCCGCGGCGCGCAAGGCGGTGGACACGCTCTGGTCGGAGCGGAAGCTGGACGTCGACCTGCTGATGGTGGTCGCGGCGCTGGGCGCGGCGAGCGTCGGGGAGGCGGGCGACGGCGCGATCCTGCTGTTCCTGTTCAGCCTTTCGAACACGCTCCAGGACTGGGCGATGGGCCGGACGAAGAGCGCGATCGAGGCGCTCATGGCGCTGAGCCCCGAGGGCGCAACGGTGATCGAGGCGGATGGGACGGAGCGGTGGGTCGCGCTGGAGGCGCTGGCCCCGGGGATGCTGATCCGGGTGCGGCCAGGCGAGCGGATCCCTGCGGACGCGACGCTGGTCGAGGGATTCACCTCCGTCGACGAGAGCGAGTTGACGGGCGAGTCGGTGCCGGTGGAGAAGGCGCCGGGGTCGAAGCTGTTCAGCGGGACGCTGAACGGAGAGGGGGTAGTGGTGGCGCGGGTGGACCAGCCTGCGAGCGAGAGCGCGCTGGCGAAGCTGGTGCGGCTGGTCGAAGAGGCGCAGGCCGAGAAGGGCCCGACGGAGGAGTTCGCGAATCGGTTCGAGGGCCCGTACACGATCGCGGTGCTCGCGTCGGTCCCGGTCCTTTTCGTCATCTTCCACTACCTGGTTGGGCTCGACACGGCGGCGTCGTGGTATCGGGCGATGACGTTCCTGGTGGTGGCGTCGCCGTGCGCGGTGGTGATCAGCACGCCGGCGGCGGTGCTGTCGGCGATGGCGGCGGGCGCGCGGTCGGGGGTGCTGTTCAAGGGCGGCGCGGCGCTGGAGGCGCTGGCGCGGGTGGACATCGTCGCCTTCGACAAGACGGGGACGCTGACGCGCGGGCAGATGGAGCTGGTGACGCTGGACGTCGTCGAAGGGACGGAGGCCGAGGCGCGGGCGCTGGCGGCGGGGCTGGAGCGACACAGCGAGCACCCGATCGCGCAGGCGGTGGCGCGGGCGTGGGACGGCCCGATCCCCGAGGTCACGGACGTGCAGGCGGAGCGCGGCCGTGGGATCCGCGGCGAGCTGGACGGCGAGGCGGTCTGGGCCGGGACGCGGCGGATGGCGGCGAGCCGGGGCGCGGAGATCGTGCCCGAGGTGGAGCGTCGCCTGCTGGCGGTGGAGGAGCGGGGCGAGACACCGATCCTTCTGGGTCGCGGCGACCGGGTGATCGCGGTGCTCGGCGTGGCCGACACACCGCGGCCGGAGGCGCGGGCGGCGCTGGAGGCGCTGCGCCGGCGCGGCGTGCGGCTGGTCATGTTGACCGGCGATCGGGCGGGTGTGGCGCGTCACATCGGGCGGCAGGTCGGGATCGACGAGGTGCGCGCCGAGTTGCTGCCGGCGGACAAGCTGGAGGAGATCGCGGCGCTGCGCCGGGAGGGTCGGGTCGCGATGGTGGGCGACGGCGTGAACGACGGCCCGGCACTCGTCGCGGCGGACCTGGGGATCGCGATGGGCTCCGGCTCGGACGTCTCGCTCGAGAGCGCCGACATCGTGCTCATGAAGGACGACCTGAAGAAGATCACCGGCGCGATCGCGCTCGCCCGTCGCACCGCGGCGACGATCCGCTTCAACCTGTCCGTCGCGCTGGGCGTGATCGTGGTCGTCGGGTTGCTCTCGCTCTTCGGCCACGTGCCGCTGCCGGTCGGCGTGGTCGCGCACGAGGGCGGGACGATCTTCGTGGTGGCCGTGGGGCTCCGCCTGCTGGCGCACCGGATCGAGGGGAGCGGGGCGGTTGCGGCCGGGCTGGGCGAGGTGGTGGGGGCGGAGGCGGCCGTGGCGGGCGCGGCCGGGCGGTAGGGGACACCGGGGACACCGGGGACGCCGGGGACGCCGGGGACGCCGGGGACGCCGGGGACGCCGGGGACACCGGGGACGCCGGGCGCCCGTGGGCGCGGCGGGTAGCGCGGGGGTGGCGCGGGCCCCGGATGCTGCGCGCGGCGCGGAGCATCGGCGCGGAACGGCTCGTGCGCACGTCGCCTCTCCGGAGAGTCACCGGGGAGGAGGCCGATGGACGCCGACGAGCGCGCCGACCGGGCGAGCGCGGCGGGCCGTGCAGACCGCTCGGCCCCGACCGACCGCACCGGACGCCAGGGCTCCGCCGACCGCACCGAGCGCCGCCTCGGCTTCGCGGTAAAGGTCCTGGGGCGCGAAGGGCTGCCGAGCCACGACACGCGACGCTGGTCGTCGGGACCGAGCGTCGCCGTCTCGATCGACGCGCTGCACCGGATCCTCGACTACCTGGACGACGTCGGGATCCGGATGTACCGCCTCTCCTCCGACTTCGTCCCGTACGCGACGCACCCGGACCTCCCCCAATTCCACCGTCAACTCGAAGAGCACGCGGTCGACCTCGCCCGTATCGGCCGTTACGCGAAGCGCCTCGACGTGCGACTCTCGCTGCACCCATCCCAGTACGTCGTCCTGAACGCCCGGGACGAGGAGATCGCCGCGAAGTCCAGGGCCGACGTCGACGTGCAGGCGCGTCTGCTGGACGCGATGGAACAGGGCCCCGAGGCCGTCGTCGTCCTGCACGTGGGCGGACGATACGGCGATCGCCGGGCGTCGCTCGAGCGCTTCGTCGCCAACTTCGAGCGCCTGTCGGAGCCCGCGCGACGTCGCCTCGTGGTAGAGAACGACGAGACCTCCTTCACGGTCGAGGACTGCCTCTGGATCCACGAGCGGATCGGGATCCCCGTCATCTTCGACCACCAGCACCACCGATTGAACCCGGGCGGGCTGAGCGTCCGCGACGCCGTCCGCGCCGCCCTCGCCACGTGGCCGCCCGGCGTCACGCCGAAGATCCACTTCTCGTCTCCACGGCTCGACGGCCGGGAGGTCCGCCGCGGCCGCACGACGCGCATCGAGCCCCCACTCCTGCGGCAGCACGCGGATTTCGTGGACCCGTGGACGTTCGCGGAACTCATGGATGAGATCCGGGACCTGGAGTGCGACGTGATGATCGAGGCGAAGGGGAAGGATTTGGCGGTGGTGAAGTTGGTTGGGGATCTGGGGGTGATTGGGCGGGGAGGGGTGTTGGGGG
>CALBZE010000102.1 GCA_937889645.1 uncultured bacterium | reverse complement strand
CCCGGCCGCCCTGGTTTCAGCACTGCCTCTCTCGTCTCAACGGTTCGCCCGGTTTCCGGACCCGGCCTCGGGCGCAGCGGCCTCGCCGGCGCTCGCCCCGCCGGCGCTCGCCTCGCGTTCGGCCGCCGCCCGCGCCGCCGCCTCCTTGGCGGCGCGCCGCTCCAGCGCGTTCGCTCGCCGCGTCCAACGACGCATCGAGCGCCGCCCGCCGCCTTCCTCCGCCAACACCGCGACCGCCCGTGCCGCCCGGCTCGCCGCCTCGCTCCACGCGTGGGCGAGCGCGACCCGGTATGCGGCCAGGTACAGCGCGAATGCGCCCGCGGCGTGCGTGCCCCGCGCCGCCAGCGATCCCGCCTCCATCATCGCGGCCACCAGCGCCACCGTGTCCCGCCGCATCACCTGGCGCAGCACGTCCGCGAGCGCGGCGCATTCTTCCTGCGACAGCGAATGATCGCCGGCGAGATACTCGGCGGCGGCCGCGCACTCCTCGAACACGCTCCACGCCGCCAGCCCCGCCTCGGCGCGCAGCGCGACCCGCACGACCGCGTACCGCGCGACGACCGCGGCCGCGTCCCGCGCATCGCCGCCGACCCGGTCCAGATCGTCCAGCACGCGCGCGCCCTCGAACGGCTCCCGGTCCCGCTCCCACAACTCCCCCTCCGCTCCCACGCGGCGGCGCCGTCTCGGCGGGATCTCCTCGTACGGCCACGTCAGCGCCCGCTTCTTCAGCCCGATGATCGCCTCTCTCGGTCCATAACTCCATCGTGCCATGGCATCCCCCTGTCCCCGGTGGTCGTTGGCATCACGATGCACACCGACCCACGCGAAATCCATGGCTGTTCGGGACAGGCCCGCCGATTGCGCGATGAAGCGCGATGTTGTATCGTGCGGCCCCTGGGAAAGTGTATCCCACAGGAGGGTTTGGGTGGCAAAAGAAGCCATCGAGATCGAGGGTACGGTCATCGAGGTCCTGCCCAACGCCACGTTCCGCGTCGAGCTGGAGAACGGGCACGAAGTGCTGGCGTATCTTTCCGGAAAGATGCGGCAGCACTACATCCGGGTCCTCGAGGGGGACCGGGTGAAGGTCGAACTTTCGCCGTACGACCTGACCCGCGGGCGCGTCACGTACCGCTACCGGTGAGCGTGACGCCCGGTGAGGCGGTGGGCCCGGCGGATCCGGGCGGCGACGCCTCAGCCTTGCGGCGGCGGGCGCGCGGGGCTATATCGCGCCCGCACCTGATTGCTCAACACTTGGAGGAACCGACGCAATGCCCTTTGTTACCGGTTTCTTGATCTGGCTCGTCATGGCCGTGGTCGCGGGCGCGCTCGTGCGTGCCCTCTACCGGGCTCCGAATACGACCAGCGCGCTGTCGTTCACGTTCGCGATCTTCGGCGGGATCATCGGCGGGCTCCTGGGCGTGGCGCCGTACGTCTACCACGACCCGTACCCGACGCGGGTCGGCGCGCTGATCGGCGCGGCGGCCGGCGCGCTGTTCTTCACCTGGATGTACCACTTCATCGCGCGCAAGGCGGTCTGACCCGGGCGCCGCTGTGTCGGCGCCCATCCCGATCGCGCGCGTCCCTGCTCACAGCGATCCTCGACTGAAGGCGTGCGGGCGGTCGTGATGCGCGGGCCCGGCGGGCCCGAGGTCCTCGAGGTGCGGGAGGTTCCCACGCCCGAGCCGGGTCCCGGCGCGGTCCGCGTTCGTGTGCGTGCCGTGGGCGTCAACCGCGCGGACCTGCTGCAGCGGCGCGGGCGCTACCCGGCGCCCGCCGACTCGCCGCAGGACATCCTCGGGCTCGAGTACGCCGGCGTCGTCGACGAGGCCGGCCCGGGCGCGACCCGGTTCCGCCCCGGCGACCGGGTGATGGGGATCGTCGGCGGCGGCGCGTACGCCGAAGCCGTCGTCGTCCCCGAATCGCACCTCCTCCCGATCCCCGACGGGCTCGGCTTCGAGGAGGCCGCTGCCGTGCCGGAGGCGTTCATCACCGCGCACGACGCGCTGTTCACGCTCATGGGACTGGAGGCCGGCGAGCGGCTCCTCGTGCACGCGGCGGGGAGCGGCGTCGGCGTCGCGGCGATCCAGCTCGCGCGGGAGGCCGGCGCGGAGGTCTTCGGGACCGCCAGATCGCCGTGGAAGCTGGACCGCGCCCTGGAGCTCGGGCTCGACTTCGGGGTCGTGACGGAGGGCGACGGCTTCGCGGACGCGATCCTCGAACGCACGGGCGGCGACGGCATGGACGCGATCCTCGACCTGGTCGGCGGCGGATACCTCGCGGACAATCTCCGCGTCCTCGCGCCGAAGGGGCGCATGGCGGTCGTCGGACTCGTGTCCGGCTCGCGCGCCGAGCTGGACCTGGGGCTCCTGCTCCGCAAGCGCCTCACTCTGATCGGGACCGCGCTCCGCGGCCGGACGAAGGAGGAGAAGGCCGCCGCGACGCGCGCCTTCGCCGACCGCGCGCTCCCGCTCCTCGCCGCCCGCCGGATCCACCCCGTCGTCGACGCGGTCTACCCGATGCACGAGGCGCCCGAGGCGCACCGTCGCATGGAATCCAACCTCAACTTCGGCAAGCTCGTCCTGAGCTGGGACGCCTGAGGCGACGCCGTGTCCGAATTCGCCGAGCGCGTCTACGAACTCGTGCGCCGCGTCCCGCGGGGGCGCGTGGTGAGCTACGGCGGCGTCGCCGCGCTCCTCGGCCGGCCCCGCGCCGCCCGGGGCGTCGGCCGCGCGCTGCGCGAGCTGCCCGACGGGACCGACGTGCCCTGGTGGCGCGTCGTCAATCACGCGGGAGGGATCTCGTTGGGCAAGGTCGACCCGCACGCCGCCCGCCTCCAGCGCGTGCTCCTCGAGGAGGAAGGCGTGGTCTTCGATCGGTCGGGGCGCATCGATTGGGACAGGTTCGGGTGGGAGGGGCCGGAAAGGTGAGGCGGCAGCGGGGCGTGGGGCCTCCGCCGGCGGGTGAACCGCGGGCGGTGTCGCGCGCCTCCCGACCCGCACTCGAAGCCGCCGCGCCTCTCAATCCTCCACCACCGCCGCCGTGACCGACAGGATCTTCGGCAGGAACCCCGCGATCAGCTCCCACGAATCGCCGCCATCGCGACTCGCGAAGAGGTGCCCGCTCGAGGTGCCGAAGTAGACGCCGCACGGGTCCAGCCCGTCCGAATCCATCCCCTCGCGCAGCACCGAGACGTACGCGTGCTCCTGCGGCAGCCCGCGGGTGAGCGGCTCCCAGCTCGCGCCGGCGTCGCGCGTGCGGTAGACGCGGAGCTTCCCGTCGACCGTCGCCCGCATGTGGCTCGACTCTTCAGGGATCACGTAGGCGACGTCGGGGTCGGAGGGGTCCAGCGCGAGCGCGTAGCCGAAGTCGCTCGGCAGGCCGTCCGTGATCTCCGTCCACGTCTCGCCGCGGTCGTCCGAGCGGTAGACGCCGCAGTGGCTCTGCTGGTAGAGCCGGTCCGGCCGCGCGGGGTGGAGTCGCAGCTTGTGCACGCACTGCCCGGCCTCGGGATACTGCTGCGGCAGGAAGTCCGCTCGCGTCCCGGCGTTGATCGGCTTCCAGCTCGCGCCGCCGTCGTCCGAGCGGTAGACGCCGCCGGCCGATAGCGCGCAGTAGATCCGCGACGGGTCGCGCGGGTCCGTCAGCATCGAGTGCAGCGCGAGCCCGCCGCCCGCCGGCTGCCACGTCCGGTTCGTCGGGTGCTCGTTCAGCGACTCGACGCCGTGCCAGCTCGCACCCCGGTCGCGGCTCACGAAGAGCCCCGCCGGCTCGATCCCGGCATACAGCGCGTCCGGCTCCGACGCCGGGCCGGGCGCCAGCGCCCAGATCGCCTCGAGCCCGCGCTCGTCCGCGTAGTGCGGCGCCGCCTCCAGCACGGTCCAGCTCTCGCCCCGGTCGTCGCTCCGGTGCACGTGCGCGCCCCAGACCTTGTGGTCCGTCGCCGCCCACGCCGTCCGGCCGTCCCGCGGGTCCAGCCACGCGTGGTAGACCTCGCGGCCCACCAACATCGGCGCCGAGAACCGCCACGCCCGACGGCTCTCGTCCGATACCGCCACGAACAGCCCGCGCTGCGTCCCGATCATCAGATAGACCTGTCGTGCCATGCCACCGAAGTTACCCGGCGCCACCATCGCCCGCCACCCCGGGCCGCCTGCGCCGCGGGCTGCCTGCGCCCCAGGCTGCCTGCGCCCCGGGCCCGCCTCTCCGCGCCAACCCTGGTCCGCTTCTTGCCAAACCCCGCCGTCTCGAATCGGACACCCCGGCCACCGCCCGAGGATCGGACTCCCGTATGGAGCGCAAGGACAAACCCGGCACGGCGCGAACGGCCGTCCGTCTGGCCATCTACCTCCTTCTCGGCGTGCCGATGTTCGGCTTCATCTGGTGGAACATCAACGAGATCCTCTCCCTCTCGTTCAGGCCCGTCCGGATCCTCCTCACCGGCCTGGTGGCCGCGGTCTTCCTGCTCCTGCTCCGCTCGCTCTCCCGCAGCATCGCGCGCTGGGAGATCGAACGCGAGGAGCACGCCCACGGCGACGATCGGAGGTGACCATGCCCCACGACGCCCACGATCCCCTCTCGACCGGGTCCGACGACCCCGAGGACATCGAACTCTCGCCCGAGGAGGAGCCCGTCGTCATCGGCACGTTGTTCCTCTCGATGCTCCTCCTCATCGGCATCCTCGGCGCCTGGTTCGTGATCTACATCACCATGCTCGACCGGTTGTGAGATGAAGATCGAAACCTACGAGAAGGCGTACCTCTGGCTCGCCGGCGTCACGCTCCTCGCCTGTCTCATCGTCCTCCTCTACTCCAGCGTCGCCATGGACATCCACCTCCCGGGGCGAGCGGGCGAGGTGGATCCGAAGATGCTGGCGTCGACGCCGCCCTTCGACCAGCCCGGCGTCCGCCAGGTCGGACCCAACCGCTACGAGGTCGTCCTGGTCGGTCGCGCCTGGAGCTTCAACCCGCCCGAGGTCCGCGTGCCCGTCGGCGCCGAGGTCACCTTCGTCGGCACGTCCCAGGACGTGATCCACGGCTTCTTCATTGAAGGAACGCGTGTGAACATCATGCTCGTCCCCGGGCAGGTCTCGACGGCGACGCACACCTTCCGCGAGGCGGGCGAGTACGTCGTCATCTGCCACGAGTACTGCGGGATCGGGCACCAGACGATGTTCGGAAAGGTCATCGCCGAATGAGCGCATCCACGGTCTACGACCCGACCGGGTTCGAGATCCCGGCGTCGCACAAGCGGGTCCTCCGCTGGACGGTCTACATCGGCTACGGTGCGCTCGTCGCCGGGATCTTCCACGGCCTCGCGAACGCGCTCTCGTACGCCAACATCAACATCCTCCCCTACTTCCCGGGGCTGCGCGGCTACTACCAGGGGCTCACGGCGCACGGCGTCGCCAACGTCATCGTCTTCACCTTCGCGTTCTCGAACGCGTTCCTGCCTCTCATGACGGCGCGCGCTCTGAGCCGCCAGCTCGTGTCGTCGCTGGTTTACGCGTGTTTCGTCCTGCTGGCGCTGGGGAACGTGCTCGTCGTCTACGCGATCGTGACGAACCAGGCGTCGGTCCTCTACACGTCGTACGCGCCGCTCCAGGCGCACTGGACGTACTACACGGGGATCGTGCTCATCGTGGTGAGCACGTGGGTAGCGCTGCTGAACATGCTGATCGTGTTGCGCGGTTGGCGGCGCGACCACCCGGGCGATCGCATCCCGCTCCTCGCCTTCATCTCGGTGGTCAGCTACGTCATGTGGTTCCTGGCGTCGCTCCCCGCGGCGGTGGAGTTCCTCGGCTTCCTGATCCCGTGGTCGGTCGGCGCGTACGGCGGGCTGATCGACCCGCTGCTCACGCGGACGCTCTTCTGGTTCACGGGCCACGCGATCGTGTACGCCTGGCTGCTCCCTGCGTACGTGTCGTGGTACGCGCTGGTCCCGCGGCAGGCGGGCGGCCTCCTGGTGAGCGACGCGCTGACCCGTACGGTCTTCATCCTCTTCCTGATCCTCTCGATCCCGACGGGTTTCCATCACCAGTACACCGACCCGGGGATCCCGCAGGGGATGAAGGCGGTGCACGCGGTGCTGACGTTCGGCGTCTTCTATCCGAGCCTTGCGACGGCGTTCTCGGTGGTGGCGGCGCTGGAGATCGGCGCGCGCCGGCGCGGCGGAAGGGGCGTGCTCCGCTGGATCGCGAAGCTCCCGTGGGGCGACCCGTCGGTCACGGCGCAGGTCCTGGCGATGGCGGTCTTCGTCCTCGGCGGGATCACGGGGCTGATCAACGCGAGCTTCACGATGAACCAGATCATCCACAACACGACGTGGGTGCCGGGGCACTTCCACATGACGGTCGGGACCGCGGTCGCCCTCACCTTCGTCGGCGTGGCGTACTGGATGATCCCGTACCTGACCGGCCGGGCGCTCTGGGGGCGCAAGCTGGCGCTGGCGTCGTCGTGGATCTACGCGGTCGGCGTCCTGATCTTCGCCCGCGGGATGATCTCCGCCGGTCTCGAGGGGATGCCGCGCCGGCTGTTCCGCGTCCAGTCGGCGTACGTGAACCCTGAATGGAGACTGGGCGGCGCGCTGACCGGGATCGGCGGCACGCTCATGTTCCTCGGGATCGCGACGTTCTTCGTCGTCATCGGGATGACGATCCTGCGAGGGAAGAAGGGCGAGCAGCCGCGCGACATCCCCGTCTCGAGGACGCTGCTCGCGCCGTCGCTCAGCGGCTGGGACCGGAACCTGGACCGGATCTGGATCTGGGTCCTGGTCACGATCGCGCTGATCGCGATCGCGTACGGCCCGTTCTTCGCGAGCTACCTCCCGGCGCGGATGCTGTCGCCGGGGTTCCGGTTGTATTGAGCGGCGCTCACAGCGTCTCGTCGTCCCCCAGCGCGATCCGGGCGGCCCGGGCCAGCCGCCCGGGCGCGTGGTCCAGCAGCCAGCGCTCGACTCGCCCGATCCACCCCACTCTCTCGACGGCGTCGGGCGGCGGCACTTCGAGGATCAGGACCGCGCCCGTCCGGTCGAGCACCTCGTGCGCCGCACTCCCGTCCTTTTCCCGGCGGAACCGGATCGACAGGCGGGCGCGCCCGACGCGCACCCCGCGCAGCGTGACCTCCTCGAGCCAGTCGGGGAGCCGCGGGCGGAGGAGGAGGAGCGTCCTGGCGGGCGCGAAGGGGTAGATCCCGAGCAGGACCTGCACGAGCTGGATCACCGCGCTCGCGCTCCACGCCTGCGGCGAGTTCGCGCCGGGGTACACCGTCGGGATCGGCGACTCGTCGGCGCCGTGGCCGCCCAGCGCCTCGGGGAGCCGATGGCGGCTGAATTGCTCCGCGGCGGCGAACATTCCGCTCGCGAGCCGGTCGACGTGGCCGTCCAGCCCGTAGCGCTTGAAGCCGAGCGCGAAGGTCGCGTTCTCGACCGGCCAGACCGTGCCCAGGTGATAACCGAGCGGGTTGTACGACGGGTGCTCGGCCGAGAGCGTGCGCACGCCCCAGCCGTTGAAGAGGTCGGGCGCCATCAGCCGGTCGGCGACGGCGCGCGCCCGGCTCCCCGGCACGATCCCAGCCGCAAGCGCGTGTCCCGCGTTCGAGCCGATCGAGCGCACCGGCCGCTTCTCCGGGTCGAGCGCCATCGCGTAGAAGCCGTCGTCCTCGACCCAGAACGCCTCGTCCCACTGCCGCCGCAGGCGACGCGCCCGGCGCAGGAACGCCGCGGCCAGCTCGTCGTCGCCCAGCGCGACGAGGATCTCGGCCATCCGCTGCAGCGCGATGAAGTGGTACGCCTGCTCCTCGACCGTCGCGATCGGGTCCTCGACCAGCGTGCCGTCGGGGTAGCGGATCGCCTCGTCCGAGTCCTTCCACGCATGGTTCTTCAGCCCGAGCGGAGACCGGCGCACGTACTCGAGGAAGCCGTCGCCGTCGCGGTCGCCGTAGCGCTCGGCCCACTCGAACGTCCGGAGCGCCGTGTTCACGTGCCGGCGCAGCACGCCGTCGTCGCCGGTCCAGTGCCACAACTCCGAGAGGGCCAGCACGAACATCGCCGGCGTCGTCTGGGTGCCGTAATACGCGCGCTGGGGGATGATCCCCAGCTCGGAGAGCGGGCCGCGGCGGATCTCGTGGATCAGCTTCCCCGGCTCGCGGTCGTGGAACGCGGAGTCGCTCGTCGCCTGCGTCGCCGCGACGACGTCGACCGCGCCGCGCAGCATCTCGGGGCCGATCAGCGCGCCCTGCCACGCCGCGGTGAGTGAGTCCCGGCCGAAGATCCCGGTGTACGTCGGCACGCCGGCCATCGGGAACCAGGCGTCGGGGGCGACGTCGTACTCCCAGGCGCGGAGCGCGAACAGGTCCTCCGCCGCCTGCTCGAACGCGCCCTCGACCACGGCGTGCGACGCGTCGAGCGACGCGCGCCGGGCGCGCCAGCGTCGCCGCAGCCGGTCGCGCGCGGTGCCCGAGCGCGAGGAGGCCGGGAGCGGCATGCGCCACGCGCCGTCGACGAACGACTCGTACGACAGCGTCGCCTCCCAGCTCCCGCGCGGCGGCAGCGACACCGCGAACCGCAACTCGCCGGCTTGGTACGACGGCGGCGATTCCGCCCTCACGACGCGGAGGCGCAGACCGCGTCGCACCTCGAGCCCCTCGTGCTCGGCGCGGTAGTCGATCGACAGGCAGGCGGACTCCGGGTCCCAGCGTCGTTCCGCCCACCCGTGCTGCCGCCGCGGCGCGCCGGCCTCCTGCACGTCCGCGAAATCCGCGTCGACCTCGAGCCGCAGCTCCGCCTCGGCCGGCGTCATCGAATGGTTGAGGAGGGTGAGGCGCTCCGCCATCCCGCGGCCGATGCGACGCGCGACGACGAGCTCCAGGGCGTCCTGCGGCAGGTGCGGCCCCTCGGCGGTCCCGCCGGGGCGCGGCACGCGCAGGTGCGCGATCCAGCGTTCCGGCTCGGGAGTCCCGCTCCCGATGAGACCGGGCGCCTCGCCGGAAAGGAGTATCCGATGTCGGGAAAGGATGCGGGTGTCGTAGTCCCAGAGCCCCTCCCGCCCGACGCCCTCGATCGCGCCGTCGTGGCGACAGATGAGGACGGTGTAGCCCTGGTGCACGACGTCGACCGGGCCGTGCGGGTCGAGCCCGGCACTGCGGTGAGCCGGCGCGGCGCCGTGGTCTTCCGCCTTGCGTCGTCCCGCCATCGTCGGGCCCGAGCGGCAAGACGAGTTCCACCCCGCGACGCGAAGGCACGGCGGTTGCCTCGACTTCTCCGGAACCGTCCGTTTCCGCCTACGTCGGGCCCGGCGCCGGACGGGGAACCGGGCCCGCAAACGACGAGGTACGCATGCCGTACGACGACGGGTTCCGGCTGCCGCGTCGGTACTTGCGGCTGGGGTTCCTTTCCCCCCGCTCCGCATACTCCGAGCTGCACGACTACGACTTCGAGATGCGCGGGCCATACCGGCCCGGCCGGCTGGTCGACGCCTACATGGAATGGCGGCAGTTCAAGCGGGAGACCGGCCTCACGGAAGAGGACGGCCCGGTCGACGACCTGCAGCGGCTCCGCCGATGGGAGGAGTGGCGACGCCTGCGACGTCTCCCCGAGCCCGTCCGCCGCAAGCGGATCAGGGAGCGCCGACGCGGTCCAGTCCGAGGCCCAAGGTGGCCCCGAGCAGACCTGTGACGCGGCGGCCGTTCCGGTCGAGCACCTCGTCCAGCGTGTCCTCGATCGTCCGATCCACGGCCTCGAAGATCGGCCCGGCCTCGGGGCGCGCGCCGTCCTCCATCAGGTAGCTGAACGTCCGCGCCATCCCGCAGTTCGCCAGGATGTCCGCCAGGACCGAGAAGCGACGGTCCGCCCGCTGCGCGACGCGCGTCGAGCCCAGCCGCGTCTCCCGGAACGGATGGTTCGCGCCGCTCGCGATTACGTCCACGCCCGCCGCGGCGAGCCGGTCCAGCCGCTCCGGCGTGAGCGAGCCCGAGACCGCCGCGCAGACGAAGACCTCGGCCGGCGTGTCGTCGAACCGGTCCCGCTCCGCCTCGGGCAGCTTTCGCGGATCGGCCGGGAGCAGTTTGTTCTCCCGGCGACGCATCAGGTCCTCGACCTCCGCGGCGCAGAGGCCGTCCGGTGCGACCAGCGCCGACCGCGCGTCCGAGATCCCGACGATCCGCGCGCCGGCCCGCGCCAGGAAGACGCCGCATGCAGCGCCCACGTTCCCGAACCCCTCGAGCAGGACGCGCACCCCTTCCAGCGACCTGCCGCGCCGCGCGTAGAAGTGCTCGACCGCCCGCGCGACGCCGTACCCCGTGATCATGTCCGACACGGTCAGCCTCAGCCCCGCCACGCCGAGCGGCTCCGCGACCGGCGCCTCGACACCCGCCTGCAGGTTGCGAATGATGCGGTCGAACCGATCGCCATCCGGGACGAAGTGCCCCCGCACCACCCCCTCCTGCGGGTGGTGTAGCCCCAGTCGCTGGAAGGTGGGGATGACCTCCAGCACCTCGTCCACGTTCAGGTCCCCGCCCGTGCCGTACAGGTTGCGCAGGTACGGCATGATCGCACGGTACCAGCGCTCCAGGACCTCGGCCTTGCGCGGGTCCGTCGGGTCGAAGTCGATCCCCGTCTTCGCGCCCCCGATCGCCGGGCCGGAGAGCGAGAACTTCAGGTCCATCGCCTTCGCCAGGTAGACGACCTCCCGGTCCGTGATCCCGGGACGCATCCTCGTGCCGCCGCCGGCCGCGCCGCCCCGCAGCGAGTTGATCACCAGCCACGCCCGCGCGCCCGTCTTCTCGTCCCGCCAGTGGACCGTCAGCTCCGGCGCCTTCCGCAGGAACGCATTATACCGCTTCCACATCCTCTTCCGGGGTGATGGGTTCGACGAAGACTTCCATGACTCCGCCGCAGACCGCCGGACTCCACGAGTCGATCGAGTCCAGCAGCTCCACGCGCACGAGCCGCGGCTCGCCCGTGCGCACGACCTCCTCCGCCGCCGCGATCACATCCGCTTCGCCGCAGCCGCCGCCGATCGTGCCGACCAGCCCCGCGCCCGGCTCGATCACCATCTTGCTCCCGACGTGCCGCGGCACCGACCCCTTCGTCCCGACCACCGTCGCGAGCGCGACCGCGCGCCCGCTCCGCACCGCCTCCACCACCGCCCGCTGCACGACCACGTCATCCATGGTCCACCTCCGGCAGCAGCCGATCGAGGACGCGCTCCTTCGTGGAGAGGGAGGGCGGCGCGCGGTGCGCGGCGGGCTCGGCGCGGGTAGCGTCGGGGCCGGCCGCGACATCGCCGCGTTCGTCCACGCCGGCGCCGGGGGCGCCGCGCGGCCCCTCCAGGGCGGCCCCCATGCTCGCAGCCCCCATCCTCCGCACCGCCACGAGCTCCGCCGCGATGCTGACCGCGATCTCCTCCGGCGTCTCCGCGCCGATGTCCAGCCCTACCGGCGCGGAGACCCGCGCCACCCGCCCGCGCGGGATCCCCGCGTCCAGCAGCGCCCGGAACGCCGCCCGCACCCGCCGCCGGCTGCCGATCATCCCGATGTAGCGAGGCAGTACGTCGCCCGCGAGGAGCCGTTGCAGACAGTCGAAGTCGTACTTGTGCGCTCGCGTGACCAGCAGGACGTGCGACCGCGGGCCGATCGCGACGTCGCGGAACGGGTCCGTGAAGTCCATCCTCCGCACCGTCGCCTCCTCGGGAAACCGCGCCGGCGTCGCGAACTCCTCCCGGTCGTCCAGCACCGTGACCCGGTACCCGAGCATCACCCCCAGCCGCGCGAGCGGCACCGCGATGTGCCCCGCGCCGACGATGACCAGCTCCTCGGGCGGAACGTGGACTTCGACGTAGAGCCGCCCGCCCTCCGCCACCTCCACCACCTCGGCGCCGCCGGAGGCGGCTCGCGCCTCGAGCGCCCGGCGCGCGAGCGACGTCGCCTCCGCGTCCAGCGCCGACGACCCGAGCGACCCGCGCCTCTCCCCGGTCTCGAATACCAGCAGGCGACGCCCCGTACCCGCGCCGTCGAGCCGCAGCACCACGGCCGCCGCCGGGCCGCCCTCGTACGCCGCGAGCGCTGCCCGTGCCGCGTCGCTCGCGGTCACGACGTCGCCTGCTCGCCGGCCGCGCGCCATCAGCACGTCCCCTGCACCAGGCGACGGTAATCGTCGGGCGAGTCGACGTCCGCCGTCACCCCGATGTCCCGGACCTCGACGTCCACGACCTCGGCCCGATGCGCTTCGACCACGCTGTGCGCGCCCTCGGGGAGGTCCGCCTCCATGAGTTCGGGGAACAGGCGACGCGAAAAGATCCCGGGGTGCCCCGGCACGCCGCAGTAGACCGGACGCACGATCGGCGGGCGCCCGGCGCGATACGTCGACAGGAGTTGAAGCACCGTCTCCGGCGCGACGAGCGGGTGGTCGACCGGCAGGACCGCAACCGCCTCCGTATCGTCGCCCAGCGCCTCCAGCCCGAGGCGGATCGACGTCGCCTGGTCCGACTCCGGGTCGGGGTTGACGACGATCTTCGCGCCCGCCCGCTCGGCGAGCCGCGTCACTTCCTCGCCGTTTGCGGAGACGACGGCGAAGACAGCGCGGCAGCCGCCCTCGATCAGCACCCGGACCGCCCGCTCGATGAACGTCTCGTCGTCGATGGGAAGCAGCGCCTTGGGCCGGCCCATGCGACGCGACCGCCCCGCGGACAGGACGAGACCATCGATGATCGGCGCGTTCGGCGCGGGTGCGGATGGGTTCATCGGGATCCGAATGGCGACGGATTGCGGCCCGGGTCGCCACGGGCACGAGGGGTACGGCCGGTCCGTCGGACGCCGCGACGGCGCCCACAGAGGTGCGCTGGAATATGGGGGAGCGCCGTTGCGGCGTCAAAGGCCGGCGATCGCCGTGCGGTCGCCCCGCGCCCGGTGCCGCGGCCGGTGTCCCGACCGGCGTGGCGACGCGACGGCCGCATCGACCCGCCGCGTTACGGTCAATGGCACTCTCCCCGACCCTTGTCCGTGAAAGTGCCGTTCCCCGCGGGGATGAACTCCCACGTGTAATGGTCACGGAACAGCGACAGCTTCAGCACGCCGTTCGTCTTGCCATCGTGGACCTCGCGGTTCGGCGGCGAGTTCGGCGACCACGCCGGCCTCTGCCCACCCGTGCCGACCACGAACTGCCGGATCCCCCGCTCCGGGTCCGGCTCGCCGGACGGCGTCTGGGGTGCGTACCGTTCGTAGAAATGATCGTGGCCGTTCAGCACGATCTCCGCGCCCGCCTCGTAGAGCGCCTCCCAGTACGGCTTCATCCCTGCGGTCCCGCCGTAGCTCAGCGAACTGAAGAGCGGATGGTGCCAATAGGCGAGGATGCAGCGGGCGGGGTGGGCGGCCAGGTCTTCGCGCAGCCATGCGAGCTGCTCGGGATCCGACTGTTTCGCCGTCTCGCTGTTCAACACCACGATGTGCCAGCCGCCGAGGTCGTAGCTGTAATACCCCTTCCCCGCGGGGCCGGCGGCCGCGCCGAAATACTCGTAATACGGCCCGCCCCGGTCCGTGCGATAATCGTGATTCCCTATGCTCGGACGCGTACGGTGCTTGTGACGCCCCCAGCTCGGGTGATAGCAGTCGGCGAATTCCTGCGCCGTCCCGTCCGGATACGCGTTGTCGCCCGTCGTGAAGACCGTGCCCGGGATCCTGTCCAGGAGCCTGGCCGTCTCCTCGTCGCCCTCGACGTCGCACGACGCGATGTCGCCCGCTCCGACGAGGATCGCGGGCCCGACCGTGACCGACACCGAGTCGCGCACGCGCCCGAGCACCGCGCCGACCCACGCCGAACCAGCGGCGACGCCGGTGATCAGACCCTCGGAGTCGACGATCGCAATCTCGGGGTCGGAACTCCACCATTTGACGCGCTTGAACGGGATCGGCTTGCCGTCCGCGTTCCAGGCGCCGACCATGAGCCGCGCCGTGTCTCCGGGCGACAGGTCGACCAGCGACGCCTCGATCCGCAACGCCGCGCTCCCGCGCAGCTCCGTGCCGGTGTCCTCGACGCACCGGGCCAGGAGAAACACCGCGGCGCCCGCGACGACCAGAAGCGCGGCGAAGACCCGCATCCCCTCCCTTCGCGTGCTCGTACGAACCGTAGCCGCGCGGCACGATCCTCGGCCGCAGCGCGGCGATCCATCGCCAGCCTTGGCACGCGCGGTGCCGCCGTACGCCTTGACCCGCGGCCCGCGCCAGCCGTACTCTTTCCGGCCCGGGCGCGACCGATCGCCTGTCGCATCCGTCCCCCACACCTGCTGCGGCCATGCACGCGATCGTCCAGCTCCACGTCAACGGCGACCGGTACGAAACCGGCGTCCCGATGCACTACACGCTCCTGGAGACGCTCCGCTACGCCCTCGGCCTGACCGGCTCCAAGCAGGGCTGCGACAAGGGCGACTGCGGCGCGTGCACCGTCCTCCTCGACGGCGAGCCGGTCCTCGCCTGCCTCACGCCCGTCCTCGAGGCGGTCGGCCGCGAGATCACCACCGTCGAAGGACTCGCCGGCGCCGGCGAGCCGCACCCGCTCCAGGCCGCCTTCGCCGATTGCGGCGCCGCACAGTGCGGCTTCTGCACGCCCGGCGTCCTCATGTCCGCCTACGGGCTCCTCCTCCGCAACCCGGCGCCCGACCGGCAGCAGATCCGCGACGCCCTCGCCGGCAACCTCTGCCGCTGCACCGGCTACACCAAGATCTACGAGGCCGTCGAACGCGCGGCCGAGATGTTGCGCGCCCGGACCGAGGCCGCCGGCCCTATCGCGGCGACGGCGACGGACGCGCCCGTCCCGGCGACGGCGGCGAACGGGAACGCGCCAGCAGCCCCGATTAACAACCGTTGACCGCCCAGGGAGCACGAGCCGATGCGACCCGAAGACCTGCGTGAGCGACAGGCCCGCGACGCCGCGAGCACCGACGACCTCCGCGAGCTCGCCGACCGCGACTTCGCCGTCATCGGCGGACGCAACCGCCGCGTCGACGCGATCGCCAAGGCCACCGGGCGCGCCGTCTACACCGACGACATCGCGCTCCCCGGGATGCTCCACGGCAAGATCCTGCGCTCGCCGCACCCGCACGCACGCATCGTCTCGATCGACGCCTCCCGGGCCCTGGCGTTACCAGGTGTTCACGCGGTCGTCACCGGGCGCGACATGCCCACGAAGTACGGCATCATCCCCTGGACCCGCGACGAGGAACCGCTCGCCGTCGACCGCGTCCGCTACATCGGGGATGCCGTCGCAGCCGTCGCGGCGGTGGACGAGGACACCGCGATCCGCGCCCTCGAGCTGATCGACGTCGAGTACGACGTCCTCCCCGCGATCCTCGACCCGGAACAGGCGTTGACTCCGCCCGAGGGCACGCCGCCGATCCACGAGCCGAAAAAGCCGGGACACAACGGCAACATCACCAAGATCGTGCGCCTGGAGTTCGGCGAGGTGGACCGGGAGCTGGAGGAGAGCGACGTCGTCGTAGAGGGCGAGTACTTCTTCGAGGGGACGACACACGCGCCGATCGAGCCGCACTGTGCGATCGGGTACTACGACCCCTCCGGGAAGCTGACCGTGTGGTCGTCGACGCAGGTGCCGCACTACCTCCACCGTGAGCTGGCCCGCGTCCTCGACCTCGACGTCGCCCGTGTGCGCGTCGTCCAGCCGACCGTCGGCGGCGGGTTCGGCGGGAAGTCGGAACCCTTCGACCTGGAGTTCTGCGTCGCGCTCCTCTCGATGCGGACCGGCCGGCCGGTCAAGATCCTCTACACCCGCGAGGAGGTCTTCTACGCCCACCGCGGCCGGCATCCCATGGGGTTCCGCGCCAAGCTCGGCGCCACCCGCGACGGGCGGATCAAGGCCGTCGACCACGACATCCTGATCGACGGCGGCGCGTACGCCTCCTTCGGCCTGGTCACGACCTACTACGCCGGCCAGCTTCTCCCCGCGCCGTACGTCTTCGGCAGTTATCGCTTCAACGCGACGCGTGTTTACACCAATAAACCGGCGTGCGGGCCGAAGCGCGGACACGGCTCGGTGCAGCCGCGGTTCGCGTTCGAGGTCCAGCTCGACAAGCTCGCCGAGGCCGTCGGGATGGACCCGATCGAGCTCAGGCGCCGCAACTTCCTCGGCTCGAACACCCGCACGATCAACGAGCTGCGCGTCCAGTCCAACGGCTTCCTCGAGTGCCTGGAAGCGGTGGAGCGGGCCAGCGGTTGGAAAGACAAATTCCGCCGCATGCCGTACGGCCGAGGCGTCGGGATTGCCGGGTCGTGCTACATCTCCGGGACCAACTACCCGATCTACCCGAACGACATGCCCCAGTCCGGGATCCAGATCCAGATCGAACGGAGCGGCCGCGTCACCGTCTTCAGCGGCGCGTCGGAGATCGGGCAGGGCTCGGACAGCGTCGTCGCGCAGATCGCGGCCGAGGAGCTCGGCGTCCCGCTCGGCTACGTCCGCGTCGTCTCCGCCGACACGGACCTCGTCCCCGTCGACCTCGGCGCCTACTCGTCGCGCGAGACGTTCATGGTGGGGAACGCATGTTTACAGGCGGCGCGCCGGCTCCGCGAGAAGGTCGTCGAGGCCGTCGCCGAGGTCTTCGAAGTCCCGGTAACGCGCGTTCACCTGGCCGCCGGCTGGGCGTTAGACGTCGCCGACCCGGAGCGGCGCATCCCGATCTCCGAGGCGTTCAACATCGCCGAAGCGAAGTTCGGGACGCTCGGCGCGACCGGCTGGTACAACACGCCCAAGGACGTTCACGGCAGTTACCGCGGCGGCACGATCGGCGCCTCGCCCGCCTACAGCTTCACCGCCCACGTCGCCGAGGTAGAGGTCGACGTCGAGACCGGCGTGGTGGATGTGAAGGCGATCTGGGTCGCGCACGACTGTGGCCGGGCGCTGAACCGCACCCTCGTCGAGGGCCAGATCGAGGGCTCCGCCTATATGGGCTTCGCCGAGGCGCTCATGGAGGAGCACATCTTCAAGGATGCGGACCACGGGCGCGCCGGTCTGCACAACGCCCCGTCGCTGCTCGACTACCGCATCCCGACGTCGCTCGACACCCCCGAGCTCGTGTCCCTGATCGTCGAGAGCGTCGACCCCGAGGGCCCATACGGCGCGAAGGAGGCGGGCGAGGGCCCGCTGCATCCGTCGATCCCGGCGATCGCGAACGCCATCTACGACGCCGTCGGCGTCCGCATCGACCGCCTCCCCTTCTCGCCGCCCCGCGTGTGGCAGGCGCTCCAGGACCCCGCCGCGCGCGAGCGGTGGGAGCGGGCGCGCGGGCAGGTGGCGGAGACGGCCGGCGTCTCGGCCGCGTAAACGGCCCCAGCATGCCCGACCGGCCCGAGACGACGGGCACGACGGCAGCGTAAACGGCGCCGGCATGTCGGACCGGCCGAAGCCGGCGGACGCCCCGGCGGCGCGGTTCGGCAGTCCGGCGCGCGGGCCGATCCACGGTCACCCGACCGACATCGGTCCGGGGTTGTATACAATCTCATTGTGCGACGCTCGAGGACGCATTAACTTCGAGACGTGAACGGGCGCGCCCGGCGGTTGCGGCGCGTCCGCTCAACCGGACGCACGGCAGTTCCTCCGGCGGTGGCCGGGTGGTCCGCTTTCCCAGTACCGTCGCCCTTGGGCAGTATCCGAGAACGACGGACGCCGCCGTTAGCTCTCCCCGTTTCGCGCGACCCAACCGGCCGTCTGCACCCGGCGACTCCCGCATGGTCGCCGGACGGGCTGCATATCGCGTTCATCGATTTGGTGGACGGCAAGCAGGACCTGTTCATCATGGACGCCGACGGCACCAACGTCCGGAGGTTGACCAATGATGCCGCACTCGACATGCATCCGGCGTGGCGCTGAGGAGCCGTTGGCACGCCGACGTCGACGTCCGAAAGCGTGAACGACGACGCCTGAGAAAGAGAGCGAGCGCAATGGATACGCTGACGACGGTTGCGGATCGGGAAGTGCGCGCCGCGGCGCCGGCCGGTTCGCCATTCGCGCCGCGGAACATGCGGCTGTTGTGGATGAAGCCGACACGCTTCTTCACGATCGGTCTGGACCTGGGCGCACCCAAGCATTTCATCCCGGCGATCCTACTGGCCGGGATCTCTCAGGCGACCGGTCGAATCGACAAAGAGTTGATGCGGGCCGACCTCGGCCGGCCTGGTCCCGGCTGGGAAATCTGGGGGCCAGTCGTGACCGAATCCTGGCTCAACTTCTGGCTCTTCGCCCTGGCCGTGGGTGCCCTGGCAGCGGGGTTCATCTGGTATGTCGGTGGGTGGTGGTACCGGGTCCGGATCAAGTGGTCGGGCGACGAGCGGCCGGACAAGAAGCTCGCCCGGCTCGTCTACAGCTACAGCCTTCTCGTGTCCGTGGTTCCGGCCCTCTTGCTCCTCGTCGCCCAGACGCTGCTCTATGACAACTACTTGGCCGTCTGGAACTCCGACGAGGTGGCGAGCGCGATTCTCCTCATCTTCCCGTTCTGGTCGTGCGTGACGAGCTACCGAGGGGTGAGGGCGCGATTCGACGTGCGAGCGGGTAGGGCGCGGCTGTGGTTCCTGGTGCTGCCCATGTTCGTTTACGCGTTTGTCTTTGGCGTGGTCGGAGTACTCTACGCCCTGCTCGGTTGATCGATACCGGACGAATGTCCTGCGCCGGCACGGGCACGAGAATCCGGCGGAGGGTGTCTATCCGTCGGCGGGCCCGCGTTCTCGTATGCATTCTGGCGTTCGGCGCCGCATGCGACATCGGCCGTGCCGGCGGGTCGAAATCGTCACGCGACGCCAATGCCGATCGGGTACTGGTAACGAACCCCGCCACGCCGGCGTGGACGCCGGAGACCGCCTGGAGGCTGGAAGAAACGCTCCGGATCGGCTCCGCGGACGGCGACGCTTCGGACCCCACCGTTTTCGGGACGATCGCAGCCCGCTGAACGCGTACCGACCCACCTCGCCATTGCCCTGCCCGGGGCGTGCCTCGATCCATCGCGCGGACCGAGAGACGTGGAGGGAACCGTGGTCGTCGTCCGAGTCCGCCGGGCGGGGCCGAGCGCGTTCGGCGTCGTCGTGGTGCCGTTCGATCCCGAGATCGTGCGTCGGCTCCGCGAGATCCCCGGCAGTCGTTGGGACCCGGGCGCCCGACACTGGCGCGTACCCGACTCGCCCGATGCCCACCGGGAGCTGCACGCCCTCGAGGAGCTGGCCACGGTTCAGTTCGTAAGCGACGCACCCTCGCCCCAACGTCCCGCGTCCCCACCCGAGCGCTCCGGGCCGACCACCGTCGCCCGCGTTGCCGCTCCCGGCGACGGCGGCCGATCGCACCCCGTCGTCGAGGCCGCGGCCGCCGAGCTCCGGCTACGTGGCTACAGCGCGCGTACGCGGAAGGCGTACCTGCACCACATCCGCCGCTACGTGCGGTTCGCGGGCGAGGCGATCGACCAGAGGTCGGCGGCGCCGGCCGCTCGACCGCCCCGCGAGTTCGCCGACCGGCACCTGATTCGCGAGTACCTGCTCCGGCAGCTCGAGACGAAGCGAATCTCGCGGGCGTACCACGACCAGGCCGTGAGCGCGTTGCGATTCCTGTGCGCTCACGTGCTGCACGCGCCCGCGGTCGGCGAATCGATCCGCCGCCCGCGGCCGGAACGTCGCCTTCCCACCGTTCTCGGTCAGGCCGAGGTGCGGCGGTTGTTCGACGCCGTCGCCAATCCCAAGCACCGCGCGCTCCTGATGCTGATCTACTCCGCCGGGCTGCGCGTGGGCGAGGCCGTGCGGCTACGCCCGGGCGACCTCGACCCCGAGCGACGGCTCCTCTTCGTGCGCGGCGGCAAGGGTCGCAAAGACCGCTACACGGTCCTCTCCGACCGCGCGCTCGCGGCGGTTCGCGAGTACCTCCAGCGCGAAGACGTCGGCCCCTGGCTCTTCCCGGGGCCCAGGCCCGATCGTCCCCTGTCGACCCGGTCCGTCCAGAAGATCGTTGCCCGGGCGAGGGTCGCCGCCGGGATCGACAAGCAGATCACCGTCCACACCCTCCGCCACAGCTTCGCGACCCACCTCCTCGAAGCCGGAATCGACCTCCGCTACATCCAGGAGCTGCTCGGCCACGCCAGCGCCCGCACCACCCAGATCTACACCCACGTCAGCCGCCGTGCCCTCGAGCACGTGCGCAGCCCGCTGGACATGCTGTGACCAAGCGCCGGTGCGGGCACCGGGAGGTCGAAGTACGGCCGTTGCAGACTGCGATCGCGTGGTTTCTCTGGAGACAAAATCATTGTCCCGGACGCCGGGCGCATCTAACTTCGAGTCGTGATCGGGTGCAGCGGGTACGGGCCAGGCGCCTGGGTGCAGCGGGTACTGGCCTGGCACCTGGGTGCAGCGGGTACTGGCCTGGCGCCCCGCCGTGACGCGCGGAACTGGCGTGCCCCGATCGGAAGGTCGGCGTTTCCCGCTGGACCGTCTCCCCGGAGTGCCACCGCAGTGCAACATAAGGCCGCTACCAATCGCGGTTGCAGCTTTGCGGCCCACTGCCAAACACACCAACTCGGCCCCACTCGACCGCGCCCCGGCTCCGGTCTCGCGATCGACCGTTGGGACTGACGGGTCCAAGGTGTGCCCAGGGGGGGCGGGGGTGGGGTGTAGGCGGGGCTAGGGTGTAAGCAGGGGTGGGGCGTAAGCGAGGCTATTGTGAAGTTGTCCCGGTTCAGTGGACAGTGTGACGTTTGCGGCTCATGCCGCTGTG
>CALBZE010000101.1 GCA_937889645.1 uncultured bacterium | reverse complement strand
TGACCTCGCCCTGCTGGGGCTTCTCCTTGGCCGTGTCGGGGATGTAGAGGCCGCCCCTCATCTGCTCCGTCTCTTCGAGCGGCTTGACGACCACCCGATCCGCGAGCGGCCTGATCTGCGTGGCAGATGCCGTTGCCATAGGGTGTCCCTCCGCGTTGTTGTTGGGTTCCGTGGATCGCTGTTAGCACTCACCCGTGTCGAGTGCTAACAGCACGTCGCGAATGTAGCGGGGCCGAACCGCGTTTTCAAGCCCCGCCGACCGGCGCGCGGCCACAGCAGACCCCGTGCCAGAGCCGAAATGTCAGGGAGACAGAGCACGCTGCCAAACCGGCGTCGAAGGGGAGGGATGGTGGGGGCGCGGGGAGGCCCGGCTGGCGATTTTCGGGCCTCCCCGCCGTCCGGGCGCGGTCAGTAAGAGCGCTGACGTGGTCCGAATCGGCCGCGTCCGCCCTGGCCGCCCCGGTGGCCGCCGCCGGGACCGCCGCCGCGGGCGCGCGGCCCGGTGCTCGGCGCGCCCTCCAGGCGCACGACGTTTTGCGCCTTCAGGCCGCGAGGCTCCTCGATCACATCGAACTCGACGCGCTCGCCCTCGTGCAGGGTCTTGAAGCCCATTCCCTCGATCTCGCTGTGGTGGACGAACACATCCGGGCCATCCTCGCGTTCGATGAAGCCGTAGCCCTTGGAATCGGAGAACCACTTAACCGTGCCAGTCGTGCGAGCCATACGTCGGTCCTGGTGTGAAATGGGAACCAAGCGGCACCATCACGCCGCGCGGCCGACGCACTGCACGGATCGTTCCGGGGAGTCCGGGCTCGGACGGCGACGCCCCGTCATGGATGCCGCGACGCCCGCCGACTCGCCGGCAGCGACGCACGGAGACTCGACGGCAGCGACGCCCGCCGAGCCGGTTTCGGTGAGATGGAAAAAAAGAAAGCCGCACCGGTGAGGGTGCGGCGTTCGGCAGGATCCTTGGGATCGTTCAGCGCGCGTAGCGGCGGGCGCGTGCGTTGCGCCGGCGCGCGGCCGCGGCCTTGCGCTTCCTGGCCTCGCTGGGCTTCTCGTAGTAGCGGCCCTTCTTCAGATCCTTGAAGAGGCCGGAACGGATCAGCTTGCGACGGAACTGCTTGAGCGCCCAATCCAGCCGATCGCCCTCACCGAGCGTGACTTCGATCATGCAGATCGCCTCCCGGGGTGTTGAAAACGAGCGGGATCGGGGCGCCGCCCGGATCCCGAGATCGAGAAACGGTCGAGCCGGTCACCCGGCACAGATGCAATGAAACGTATCGTGGTAGGTGCGACCCGTCAAGACTTTTGGTCACGCGAAGCAGATCAGCACCGCGACGTCCGTGACCGCCCAGGCGCGCAGGGCGGCGTACATCCCCCGCTGGTGCTCGTCGGGAGTCATGCTCGCGTGGCGACGGAGCCAGGGCACCAGGACGACGAGCCAGGCGCCGGCGGCCACGGCCAGGGCCGGCCAAACGCGGGGCTCGGGCGCCCGGAAATAGGCGGCGCCGAAGAAGAGGAACGCGAGGCCGACGCAGCCGATCGCCACGAGGAGCGACCGTCGCATCCCGAGGACGAGGGCCAGCGTCCGGTCGCCGCGGCGACGGTCCTCCTCGAACTGGTAGAGCTGCGTGAGGGGGTAGAGGGCGGCGAACAGCGGGCAGAACGCCAGGAGGACGAGGATCGCCCAAGGCTCGAGGGGGCGTCCGGTGACCGCCCACCCGGCGAGGGGCGTGAGCGTCCCGAACCCCCACATGTTGATGACCCAATCGGCGCCGGCGACGGCCTTCCAGCGAAACGGGGGGACGGAGTAGAGGATCGACATCGCGAAGCAGACGGCGTACACGATGGCGAAGACCGGCGGCAGGAGCAGGGCCAGGAGCTGTCCGATCGCCATGAGGCCGAGCGAGAACGCGGCCAGGTGGCGGGGCGGCTTCGGAGGCGCGGCGAGGTAGCCGATGTCGCCGTCGTCGTTGTCGTAGGCGGAGTTGATGGCGAGGGTGCCGCCGTTCAGGGCGACGACCCAGAGGGCGAGCCCCGCGGCGGCGGCGCCCCAGTTCTCGCGGATGGCCGCGGCGTCCCACCCGGTGGCGAGGAGGAATCCGACGCTCGTATGCGCCGCCATGATCGGCCACTCGCGCGGCCGAAGGTGGAGGATGTAGCTGAATCCCTCTCCCGGCAGGAGGCGGTAGCCGATCCGCCGTACGAGGTTGAGCGTCTCCGGGCGCCTCGCCGTTCCGACGGATTCGCTCATCGGCGTCCTCGCGCGGCTCGGGCTCGCTTGACGGTGGTAATGCGCGCGCCGGTCGCGTGCTCTTCGAGGTAGCGGTAGGCGAGTTCGAGGCCGTAGAGGGTGAGGAACGGCTCGACGCGATCGACGGTCTCGCAGTGGGGCGCGATGAGCTCGGCGAGTCCGCCGGTCGCGACGACGAGCGCGCCCGGTCGCCCCCACTCGGCTTTGATCCTGCGCACGATCCCGTCGATGGCGTCGACGGCGCCGTAGAAGATGCCGCTCCGCAGCGCCGTCTCGGTGCGCTTTCCGATCGTGGCCATCGGCAGCTCGAGGTCGACGCGCGGGAGCCGCGCGGTGCGGCGGACGAGCATCTCGGCGCCGGTGCGGACCCCGGGCGCGATCACGCCGCCGACGAAGACGCCGTCCGCGGTGATGCAGTCGAACGTGGTGGCGGTCCCGAGGTCCACGGCGATGGTGTCCGTCTGGTAGAGGTGCGCCGCCGCGAGTGTGTTGATGATCCGGTCGGCGCCCACGCTGAGGGGCTCCTCGACATCCAGGCGGATCGGCAGCGGCGAGCGCGCGTCGATGACCTCCACCCGCACGCCCAGGTGGCGGTCGCACATCTCGAGCATGAACGGCGTCACCGGCGGGACGACGGAGCCGATGGCCGCGGCGCGGATCCGGTCGAGCGAGAAACCGGACTCGCGGATGAGGGAGCGTACGAGGAGCCCCAGCTCGTCGACGGTCCGGTCGGTCTGCGTGGTGATGCGCCAGTGGTCGAGAAGCTCCCCGCTCTCGAAGAGCCCGATCAGCGTCTCGGTATTGCCGATGTCGAAGGTCAGGATCATGGGTAGCGTTCTCGATGTCCCGAGTCGTCGGGGTCGGGGACGCGGACGGTGCCCGAGTACACGGCGCCGACGTCGCCCGTCTCGTCGCGCACGAGCAGGGCGCCATCCGGCGCGATTCCCACCGCCGTCCCGCGCGGTACGCCGTCGACGTTGACGTTTCGCCCGAAAAGCGCGTCGCGTTCGGCGATCGCTCGCAGCTCGTGCGGCTCCAGCGGCGCCGCGAAGCGATCTCCCGCTTCTCGCAACGCAACCAAGATGGCGCCGCAGAGCTCGGCCCGCGAGACCGTCCGCCCGGCCACGGCCGCGAGCGACGTCGCCGTGGCGCGCACGTCGGATGGGAAGTCCTCCGGCCGTTGGTTCACGTTCACGCCGATCCCGGCCACGACGAAGCCGCCGCCGGCGCCGGATGCGGCTTCGCATAGGATGCCCGCGACCTTCCCGGCGTCCGGAGCCACGACGTCGTTCGGCCACTTGAGGCCGAGGGAAACGCCTGCTACGGCTTCGGCCGCCCGCGCGACCGCGAGGCCGATGCGCAACGGGATCGCGCCCGGCGCGGAGCCCGCGGCGCGGCCCGCCGGCGGCCTGAGGACGACGGAAAGGAGGAGCGCCGTCCCGTGCGGTGCGTGCCAGCGTCGCCCCGCCCTTCCCCGCCCCGCCGTCTGATGCTCCGCCAGGACCGCGGTCCCAGACGGCGCGCCGTCCTCCGCGAGGGCCCGGGCCACGTCGTTCGTCGAGCCGACGGCATCCAGCACGACCAATGTGGGCGCGCCCCACGCTTCCCGCCACTCCTGGACGGGCCGCCCCTCCCACACCGTCAAGGGGGTGCCCTTCTCGATCACCCGCGCAATCCCAGGTAGAGCAGGAAGACCCCGCCCACGATCCAGACGTAGTAGGCGAACACGTAGAACGTCTGCTTCCGCAGCAGCCAGATCAACAGGCGGATGGCCAGGATCCCGGAAACGAGCGCCGAGACGAAGCCTGCCGCGAGCGCCGTGGCGCCGACCTGATGCACCGATTCGCCGATGTCGCCGATCTGGAGGACGACGGCCCCCGCGATCGCGACGACGGACATGAGGAACGAGAACTCCGCCGCGCTGTCGCCCTGTAGTCGTCCCCACAGGCCGGCCGTGATCGTGGAGCCGGACCGCGAGATCCCGGGAAGGATCGCGAACGCCTGGGCGACCCCCATCCCGAGGGCGTGCCTGGTGGCGGGTCGCTCCTTCCACTCCCGGTCGCCCAGCTTGCGGGTCGACCAGAGGAGCACGCCGGTGACCAGCAGCATCGCGCCCGTGACCCACGGCGCGTCGAACGCCGCCTCGATCTGGTCCTCGAAGAAGACCCCCACGATCCCGGCCGGCACGGAGGCGAGCAGCAGCAGCCCGATGTAGCGCCACGCCTGCGGATCGCGGCGCACCGCGCCCACGGCCAGCGAGCCGACCCGCCGATGGTAGACGACCAGGACCGAAATCAGCGTCGCGAGGTGCAGCGCGACCTCGACGAACACGCCGGGGGTCGGGACGTCCATCAACGTCTGGGCGATCACGAGATGCCCAGAGCTCGACACCGGCAGGAACTCGGTAAGCCCCTGCACCAGCCCCAACACGATCGCTTCGAAGAAGTTCACCTGGCCATCACCTCGGCGTAATAGGCCTCGTACATCGGGACGATCTTGTCGGCTGCGAAGCGTTCGGCCGCCACGCGCGCCGCCGTGCTCATGCGGCTCCACTGCTCCGCGTCGCGCAGGACTTCGACGCCGAACGCCGCCATGGTCTCGATGTCGCCGACCGGGGCGAGGTAACCGGTTTCCCCGTGGGTCACCACCTCGGGGAGCCCACCCACGTCCGATGCGACGACGGGCACGCCGCACGCCATCGCCTCGAGGGCGGCGAGGCCGAACGCCTCGGAGGCGCTCGGGAGGAGGAGCAGGTCGGCGCAGCCCAACAGCGCGGCCACGGACTCCTGCTTCCCCAGGAAGGCGACGCGTGCCTCGACGCCCTCCTCCTGCGCCACGGCCTCGGCGCGGCCCCTGTCCGGGCCGTCCCCCACCATGAGGAGCCGCGCCGGGATCTCTCGTGAAATCCGCGCAAAGGCACGCACCACGTCCTCGATGCGTTTCACGGGCCGGAAGTTCGAGATGTGGATGACGATCTTCTCGCCCGGCCCGGCGAACGAGCCCCGATGGCACGGCGTGCGATCCCGATTGTAGAGCGTGAGATCGACGAAGTTCGGGATGACGCGGATCGCATCGGCCGGGACGCCGAAGTGCTCGACGGTCTCCCGCCTCAGGTACTCCGATACGGCCGTGATCCCGTCCGATCGGGCCAACGAGAACTCGGTGATCGGGCGGAACGACGGATCCTGACCCACGAGCGTGATGTCGGTGCCGTGCAGCGTCGTGATGACGCGGAGCCCATCGCCACCCAGCATCTCCTTCGCGATCCACGCCGACGTGGCGTGCGGGATCGCATAGTGCACGTGGAGGATGTCGAGCCCGACTCGAACCGCCGTGGAGTGCATCGCCACCGCGAGCGCGAGCGAGTACGGCGGGTGGTCGAACAGGGGGTACGACGGCATCTCGACCTCGTGGTAGTAGACGCGCTCCACGAAGAACGGAAGCCGAAACGGCTGGGCGTACGTGATGAAGTGGACCTCGTGGCCGCGTCGCGCGAGTTCGAGCCCGAGCTCCGTGGCCACCACGCCGGAGCCGCCGTAGACGGGGTAGCAGGTGATGCCGATCTTCAGAGGTCCTCCCGAGTCCAGATGTCGACAATCTCGTCGGCAAGCTCCTCCCGAGGGCGGGTCGCATCGAGCCAGATGGCGCTCGGCGGGAGCTGGTGCCGGAACCAGGTGAGCTGCCGGCGCGCGTAGCGCCGGGTCGCGCGCTGCGTCGCATCGATCGCGTCCTCGAGCGACCACCCTCCACGGAGGTACGCGACGAGCTCCGGGTACCCCGTGGCGACCATCCCCGGGTCGTCGAGGTCGTACCCGCGGTCGAGGAGCGCGCGTACCTCATCCACCCACCCGGCTTCGACCATCTCCAGCACGCGTTCGTCGATTCGACGATAGAGCTGCTCGCGGGGGAGCGTGAGCACGAAGATGCGGAGCGGCAGCCCGGGCGCCTCGGGCGGCGCGTGCCGGTGCCACCACGAGAGTGGGCGCCCGGTCAGGAGCGCGACCTCGAGCGCGCGGGCGACGCGCTGGCGCCCGCCACTCGTCGCGAGCGCCTCGGCCGTCGCCGGATCCAAATCCTCGAGCCAGCGCCGGAGTTTCGCATCCGGCTGGCGACCGAGCCAGCGCTTGAGCGCTTCTCGCGCGTGCTCCGGAATCTCTGGCTCGCGAAAGAGCGGATGAGTGAGCGCCCGCAGAAAGAAGCCGGTGCCGCCGACCAGGATCGGCGTGTGGCCGCGCGCGCGGATCTCCTCGATCCAGCGCCGCGCGTCGCGCGCGAACTGCCCCGCGCTGTAGCGCTGGTCCGGGTCGACCAGGTCGAGGCCGTGGTGAGGGACACGGGCGCGCTGGGCCCGCGTCGCCTTGGCGGTGCCGATGTCCATCCCGCGGTAAACCTGGCGGGAGTCCATGGAGATGATCTCGCCATCGAGGCGCTCGGCCACCTCGAGGGAAAGTGCGGTCTTGCCGGTCGCGGTCGGGCCGGTGATGACGATGGCGACCGGTTTGTCGCGCCCCGATGCGCCCGGTTCAGCCATGGCGACCGAATCGTCGTTCGAGCTCCTGGAGCGAGAGCCGAACGATCGTCGGCCTGCCGTGCACGTCGTGCGACGGGAGCTCGGTGGCGAAGAGCTGGTCGAAGAGCTCGGCCATCTCGGCCTGGGAGAGGCGCTGGCCCGCCTTAATCGCGCCCTTGCACGCGAACGTCATCGCGATCCGCTCGTACTGGTTCTTCGCCGCCCGGGTCAGCTCGCTCCCCTGCGCGAGCTCCGTGATCATTTCGCGCAGGCAACGTTCGGCGTCGAAGTACGGGTGGGGCGCTGGCGCGCCGTGCACGATGATCGTGCGGCCGCCGAACGGCTCGACCTCGAAGCCGGCCGCGTGGAAGAGCGAAGCCATGTCCTCCACGACCGCATACTCGGCCGGCGAGAGGCGCAGCGTGAGCGGGAAGAGGAGCCGCTGGCTCACCTGCCCGCCGTTCGAGAAGCCGCGCATCATCGCCTCGAACAGAATCCGCTCGTGCGCCGAGTGCTGGTCGATGATGAGCAGGCCGCTGCGCGTTTCCGCGAGGATGTACGTGTCGTGGATCTGCCAAAGGACCGGGCGGCGGCCATCCGCTGCCGCCGCCTCCCGCCGGGCGGCCCCCTCCGACGTCTCGACGGCCGGGGTGAAATCCTCCGGCGCCGAGCCGCGGCCGGCTCCCTCGCCCGCGTCCCGGTCCGGCGAAGCTACCGGCGTCGCCGCAACGAAGAACGCGAGCTGATCCGGCGCCTCCGACTTCTGCTCAGGCTCCGGGGGCGGCGACGGCCGCCGGAGCTGCGGGAGTGCCGGCCGCCGGTCGAGCGTCGCCGCGCTCTCGAGCGAGCCGAGCGCTTCCCTCACCGCCTTCTCCACGAGTTCGTGCACCGCCTCCCGATCGCGGAATCGGACCTCCGCCTTGGTGGGGTGGACGTTGACGTCCACCCCGCCCGGTTCCACGTCGAGATAGAGGAAGAGGGAGGGCCGCACCCCGAATGGGACGGTCGTGCGGTAGGCGCGCTCCGCCGCCTGAACCACTTCCCGGTCCCGGAACGGCCGGCCGCCGACGAACAGGTGCACGCGACGCGGACCGGTCTGGGCCGCGTCGGGCCGCTCGACGAGCCCGGCCACTCGCACGCCCGGAGCCGAGCCCGTGGCGGGGATCAGCCGCGCCGCCGCGCTCTCGTCCCAGATCGCCGCGATACGCGACGCGAGGTCGGGGGCCGCCGGGAGCTCGAGTAGCGTGCGGCTGTTCGACTCGAGACGGAACGACGTCGAAAGATTCGCGAGGGCGAGGGTGATGACGACGTCGACCACGGCGCGCGTCTCCGCCGCCGCGCTCTTCAGGAACTTGGCTCGCGCGGGAACGTTGAAGAAGAGGTTGCTCACGACGACGGTCGTCCCGCCCTGGCGCGCGCAGTCCTCGGCCCCGAGGATGCGCCCGCCGGCGACCCGTACGCGCGTGCCCACGCCGCCCGGCTCCGCCGTCTCGAGCACCATGCGCGAGACCGAGGCGATCGATGGGAGCGCTTCCCCCCGGAAGCCAAGGGTCTTCACGGCCGCGAGATCGGCCTCGCTGGCGATCTTGCTCGTCGCGTGACGGTCCAGGGCGAGGAGTGCATCCTCGCGACCCATGCCGGTCCCGTCGTCGGCGACGCGGATCTCGGTCTTCCCGCCGTTCTGTATCGAGATGTCGATGCGCGTGGCCGCGGCGTCGAGCGCGTTCTCGACCAGCTCCTTCACCACCGAGGCCGGCCGCTCTACGACCTCGCCTGCGGCGATCTGATTGGCCAGATGGTCCGGAAGGATGTGGATCCGGCGTGCCATTCGTTGTGTCCTACCCGTGGCCGCGGCGCCGGGGCGGCACCGCTCGTCCCAGGCCGAGAAAGATAAGCGCCGGGCCGGTGAAAATCACGCCGCGGACGCCGCCGACCAGGGCAGTTCCGGCAGCCCGTAGAACCGCGTCGCGTTCGCCGTCGTTCGTTCGGCGATCGCCTCGAAGCTCGCGCCGCGGATCCGGGCCACGGCCTCCGCGACGTGACGCACGAACGCCGGCTCGTTGCGCCGGCCCCTCATCGGCACCGGAGCCAGGTATGGGCTGTCCGTCTCGATCAGGAGCCGGTCGGCGGGCACGGTGCGGACCATCGCGTCGCCGTCGAAGTTCTTGAAGGTGACGACGCCCGAGAAGGACACGTACCACCCCACCTCGAGCGCCGTCTCCAGCAGCTCCCGGCCGCCGGTGAAGCAGTGGAGGACGCCGCGCACGGACGCGCCCGCCTCCCGGAGCACGGCGGCCGTGTCTTCGTCCGCCGAGCGCGTGTGCACCACGACCGGCAGGCCGAGCTCGGCGCCGAGCTCGAGGTGGCGGAGAAACGCCCGTCGCTGCGCCGCGCGCGGGGCGTTGTCGTAGTAGTAGTCGAGTCCCGTCTCACCCAGCGCCACGACCTCCGGCCGCCCGGCCAGCTCGGTGATCCGGTCGAACACCTCGGCCGTGGCCCGGTCCGCCACGTGCGGGTGCACCCCGACGGAGGCCCAGACGCCGTCGAACTGCGAGGCCAGGCCGACCGCGGCCTCCATCTCCTCCGGGTCCGCGCCGATCGTGACCATCCGGAGGACGCCGGCTTCCCGCGCCCGGCCGACGACCGCGTCCGCGTCGTCGCGCAGACGTTCGTCCGTCAGGTGACAGTGCGAGTCGAAAAGCATAGCCCCAATGCGCCGAGGGGTCAGGTCACGACGCCGCGCGCCGTTCCCCGACCCCCGTGTGGATCCGACCTCGCGGCCCGCGGATCCGTCAGACCGCAACGCTCGACCGCGTCGACCGCGCCGGCTTCTTCGCCCCTTTCGACTGCGGCTTCCACCGCTGCGTGATCGCGAGAAGCGCCGGCGACGCGACGAAGATCGACGAGTAGGTACCGATCAGGATCCCCACGAACATGATCAGCGCCAAGTCCCGGATCGTCTCGCCACCGAACATGAAGAGGGCGAGCAGCGTGGCCAACGTCGTCACGCTCGTCATGATCGTCCGGGGGAGCGTCTCGTTGATCGAGCGATTCAGGATCGTCGCCATATCCTCGCGACGGCCGCTCTTCTTCAAGTTCTCGCGCGCCCGGTCGAACACCACGATCTTGTCGTTGATCGAGTACCCGACGATCGTGAGCACCGCGGCGACGATCGGGAGCAGCACTTCCATCCTGAACGCGGAGATGATCCCGAGCGTCACCACGATGTCATGCGCGAGTGCAATCACCGCCGCGACGCCGAAGCGCCACTCGAACCGGAAGGCGAGGTAGGCGAGGATGCCGACGAATGACAGCAGGATCGCCAGCAGCGCGCGCTGCTGCAGCTCGCCGCCGATCTTCGGCCCGACCGCCTCGATCCTCGAGACGTCGAAACCGGCCGCGCCGTACCGTTCGGCGAGCGCGTCCACGATGACGTTGCCGACCTCCTGACCACCCTCGGCGAACTCGGGAGCGCGGACCAGGAACTCGTTCTCCCCGCCGAACCGGGTGATCTCCGCGCCCGGCACGACCGTGCCGACGGTCTCGCGAAGCTCCCCGACCGACGTCTCCTCGTGGAACGCGACCTGGACGATCGTCCCGCCCGTGAAGTCGACGCCGTAATTCAACCACGAGCCCCGGCTGATCTGCCAGAACAGGGCGACGAGAATCGAAAGCGCCACGGCGGCGCCGCTCAGGGCAAACGCCACGCGGCGATGCCCGATGAAGTCGAAGTTCGCGTTGCCGAAGAGTCGCATGCCGATCCTGGCTCCACGTCAGATGCTGATGGCTTCCACCGCCCGCTTCCGCTGCAGATACAGCAGGAAGAGCGTGCGCGTCACGAAGACGGCCGAGAAGAACGACGCGACGATCCCGATCGAGAGCGTGACGGCGAAGCCGCGTACGGGCCCCGTGCCGATGTAGAACAGGATCAGCGCCGTCATCAACGTCGTGATGTTCGAGTCGACGATCGCGGACATGGCGTTGGAGAAGCCCTCGTCGACCGCCATGCGGACCGTCCGCCCGGCCGCCAGCTCCTCCCGAATGCGCTCGAAGATCAGGACGTTTGCGTCCACCGCCATGCCGATGGACAGGATCAGGCCCGCGATCCCGGGCGCCGTGAGCGTGGCGTTGAGCCCCGCCATCCCGCCCAGCACGACGAGAGCGTAAACACCCAGGGCGATCACGGCGAGGACGCCCGCGAAGCGGTAGTACGCGATCATGACCACGATCACGAAGGCGACGCCGATGATCCCCGCCAGCTGGCCCTTCGCGATCGAGTCGGCGCCGAGCGACGGCCCGACCGTACGCTCCTCGATGATCTCGAGCGGCGCGGGGAGCGCACCGGCCCGCAGGACGAGCGCCAGGTCGTTCGCCTCCTGGAGCGGCGCCTGACCCAGCTCGATCTGCCCACGGTTCGAAATGCGGCTCTGCACGACCGGGGCGCTGAAGACCTTATTGTCGAGGACGATCGCGATCCGGTCGCCAATGTGCTGCGACGTCACTCGCTCGAAGGTCCGAGCGCCCGTCCGGTTCAACTGGAAGTTGACGACCGTCATGCCGAACTGCGGCTCCCGGCCGGGCTGAGCGTCCTCCAGGACCTCGCCGGTCATGAACGCCCGCGATTCCAGCACGTACAGCGACCGGTACAGCTGCGCGCCGCGGCCCCTCGGCTCCACGCCCCACCGCAGCTCCGTGTTCCGGGGCAGCGCACGCTGCACCTCGGGGAGCGCCAGGTAGCGCTCGACCGTAGCGACATCCGCTTCGGCGACGAGGAACTCGCCCTCGGATCCGCTCTGGAGCAGCAGCGCGGTGAGCGGCCTCGCCGCCACGGCCGAGTCGGCGGCCGCGTCGTCCGACTTCGTCGTGTCCTGCCGGCCGAAGAGGAGCTGCTCGACCGCTTCACCGGGGCGCTCGGCCCGCGCACGGTCCGTCACCGCCTCGGCGCCCAGCGTCTGGACGATCGCGCGATCGATCCTCGGCAGCGCCGCGATGAAATCCTCCCCGTCCTGGACCAGCTTGAACTCGAGATACGCCGTCTGCCGAACGACGTCCTTGGCGCGCTCCTCGTCCGTGATCCCGGCAAGCTCTACGATGATCCGGTCGCTTCCGACCTTCTGGATCAGCGGCTCCTCGACGCCGAACTCGTCGATCCGCGTGCGGATGATCTTCAGCGCCTGTTCCGTCGCATCGGCCCGCGCCTCGGGCGTCATCGTGCCGTCGGGATCAGCCACCTCGAGCGCCAGGTGCATCCCGCCCTGGAGGTCGAGGCCGAGTTTGACGCCGTTCGAGTACAGGTACCAGCCGGCCATCGCCATGACGGCGAGGATCACGAGGATTCGGCCTTTCAGCGTGCCGAACATCGAGCGTCTCTCCAAGTCGTTGTCGGGCAATGACGAAGTGGGTCACTCACGGGACCCGAGCGCGATAAGTTCGCGCGACCGCCGCGGATTGTCAACAACCCGCGCGTCCGCGGGATATTCGGACGAACGGACCGTTATACCCGGCATCGGGCAAAGGTGCCCGCCGGATCGGTGGAAGTCGGTTCGAGGCGGGGGTCAACATACGGGGTCGCGCGAGCGCGTCAACAACCGCGTAGGCGGTCCGGCCGCCGCTTGCACGATCGGACGAATCGTCCGAAGTTGTGATAGCTGCGCGTTTCCAAGACGAGCTCGGGGCCAACCGCGCGGATCGTTTCCCTCCGATGGCGGCGCCCCTGTCAAGCGTGTCGAAGAAGGGGAAAAATGGTTCGAAAGTCAGCGGTGCGGACGGCGCTTCTGGGCGCCACGGTGATCCTCGGCGGTTGCGACCTCTTTTCGTCTACCGGCCTGGAGTTTACCCAACTGGAGGTCTTCCTGCATCTCGCCTCCACCCAGGTGGCCAGCGGCGAGAGCGTTGCCGTGGAGCTCCAGCTCATCAACACGGGGTCGAGCCGTGCGACGATCCGTGCCGACGGCGATTGCCTGGCGGTGCTGGCCGTAGAGCGCGGCGGCGCGAACCAGCGGTTCCGCATCAACCCCTCGTCGTGCTGGGCGCCGTCGGAGCCGATCGTGGTCGAGGCGGGGGCCACGGCCCGGCACGCGTGGGCCATCGTCGCGGAGACGGAGGACGGCGTCCCGGCCGAACCGGGGATGTACAGCGTTGTGGCCGACGTATCGGCTCGTGTGGGAGATATCTATCTCCCGGGTGCCATCCGCACCCTTGAGGTCCTGGCGGGCGAATGAGCCGAAACGTTGCCTACCTGGCCGCGCGGCTCTCGACGTTGAATGATCTGGCGGCGAGGGTGCAGCACGTGCACGGGCTGGTAGAGCAGTTCGCTTCGGCGGTCAATCGTGGCGCCGAAACCCCACTCGTCGTGCCGCTCCGGCGTGCGTTCGGCCAGCTCAAGGTGACGTTCCTCGCCGAGGGGATGGACTCGCTGTCGCAGTTGGCCGGCTCGCTCGAGATCGCCGCCGGTCGAGGCGCCACGCCCTCCCAGAAGCTCCGGGTCCTCCGGGAGGGCGTGGGGTCGATGCGGCAGCAGATCGAAGTCGAGCAGCGCACGATCCTGCGAGATCTCAACGCACTGCGTGAGTCGCAGGAGAAGGCGACCAGCGGATCGGAGTGACCGGAGCGCATCTCCCGATCGCCCATTGCCTGCCACAACGCCTGCCTCGACATCGGTCCCGAACTCGCCGAGCACCCCGATCGGCGGCCAAGGTCGTCGTGAGCCCCGGGAGCATCAGGACGCCGGCGCTGGCACTCATCGGAATGCGGCTCAACGACCGCCGCTCGCTCCCACTGGTCGAGAAAAAACGCCTATCTCCCGACCGATGGGAGATAGGCGTCGTACTCAGTGGGCCCGGCAGGGCTCGAACCTGCGACCGTCGGATTATGAGTCCGCTGCTCTGACCGACTGAGCTACGGGCCCCGAAGGGTATGAAATCTAACGCTTCAGCGGGTGCCGAACAACCGATCGCCGGCGTCGCCGAGGCCCGGGAGGATGTAGCCGTGGTCGTTGAGCTGGCGGTCCAGCGCGGCGGCAAAGACCTGGACGTCCGGGTGATCCTCGAGCATGCGGCGCACGCCCTCGGGCGCGGCGACGATGCAGACGAGGCGGACGCGGACGGCGCCGTTGTCCTTCAGGAACTTGACGGCCGCGGACGCGGACCCGCCGGTCGCGAGCATCGGGTCGAGGACGAGGAAGTCGCGGGATTCGGGCTCCGGCGGGATCTTGAAGTAGTACTGGACCGGCTGGAGCGTGTCGTGCTCGCGGTAGAGGCCGATGTGGCCGACGCGGACGGACGGCATGAGGCGGAGCATCCCCTCGACCATGCCGAGGCCGGCGCGCAGTACGGGGACCAGCGTCAGCTTCTTCCCGCTGACCATGTAGGCGACGGTCCGCTCGAGCGGCGTTTCGATCTCGACGGGTTCCAGCGGCAGGTCCTTGGTGACCTCGTACCCCATGAGCATGGAGATCTCGTCGACGAGTTCGCGGAACGTCTTCTTCGACGTGTCCTTGGCCCGGAGCACGGCGAGTTTGTGCTGGATGAGCGGGTGCTCGACGACGGTCAGATTGGGGAACCCGTGCATGAATCGCCTCCTCACGATCTCAGGTGCCGACAGCGCGCGGTAGTATAGGGGCGACGGGTCTCCGGTCAAGCGGCGCGACGCGGCCCGTGCCCGCCCGACGCGCCCGGCAGCCTGTCGGCTGGCACGCATGCTGCCCTGCTTGGGGTTCGGGAGGTGCGATGAAGACGGGGAACCTGAAGATCCGAGCGATCGAGGACGAGTACCTGGCCGACGAGGTTCGCAAGATGCTCGAAGCGCACAGGGGAGTGCGGACGGCGTCGGTCCGGGCGGGTCGACCGGGCGGCGCCGAGGTCGAGTACGACGAGCGGCACATCAGTCTGGAGCAGCTCGTCGCGCACCTCAGGTCGCACGGATATGACGCGGAGATCGGCGGTTACAGCGCCGGCGGCGCGCCGTAGGCGCGCCGCCGGCCGAATCGGCCCACGTCGCGTGCCTCGATCCACCCTTCGCCGCCCCGCGCGCGGACGCGGAGCCAACCGTCCCTATCCTCCACGATCTGCACGCCGGAAGCGGCCTCCAGGGCGCGGAGCGATTCCGCGCGCAGGTGCGGCGCCGCGCGGAGGTGCGTCTCCGCCGGCAGCGTGACGCCGACCTCGTCGCCTATGCGGTCGGCGCCCCAAGCACCGGCGCATAGCAGGGCGAGGGCGGTAGCGACGGTGGCCGTCAGCGCGAAAGCGCGACGTCGCTTCCAGATCGCCAACGCCGTCGCCGCGGCGCCCAGCCACCAGAACGCGCCCGCCAGGAAGACCAGCTCGTCGCCCGAAAGCGGAACCGGCGGCACGACCTGGCGCACCAATGCCGGGTCGACCCCCGTGGCCCGGAGGTTGTGGCGCGTGTCGGCGTCGCGCGGGGCGAGGCGCGCGGCGTGGAGCCATGCCCAGGCGGCCAGGCCGCGTTCTCCAGCCTCGTGGTAGGCCACGCCGAGGTTGTACCACCCGGCCGGGTCCTCCGGCTCGACGGCCACGAACGCGCCGAACGCCTCGATCGCCTCCTCGTAGCGCCCCTCCACGACCGACTCCACGCCTCGGTCGAAGGACGATGTGTCCTGCGCGGCGACGAGCCCCGGTAGGGCGAAGACGAGGAGGACCACGAGCGAGGCGTCGACGGAGGCCGGCCGTGACCGGCGCGCCTCGACATCCACACGCCGCAGCAATCGCTCGGCGCCGTCGACCATGGCGAGCCGCTCCGTGCCCTTCGTCGGCGTCGGCTCGAATCGAGCGCGCCCGATCGTTTCCAGCAGCTCCGCCAACGCGGCGGCGGTGTCGGCCCCGACTCCGTGGGCCTCGAGGGAGGCCGCCAGCGCCCGCGGATCCGCTCGCCGCAGTTCGGGCTCGGCCAGGCGGTCCGCTAGCCAGCGGCGAATCAGTCGATCGAGGTCCCGCAGGAGCACGGATGGATCGCCGCCCGCGTGCCTGCGGAGCGCTTCCAGGTCTCGATCGAGGCGCCGCCGCAGGTCGCGGTTGGACCGACGGTCGCGAGCACCCCCGGGGCGGCGTCGCGCGACGAGCGCGCCCACGACGCCGAGCCACGGGAGGAGCAGCGTCGCGGCGAACCAGGGAGAGCGGACCCACCGCAGCCGCGGGGGTCCGGCCGGCCCGGGCTTGACGGATCGGATCGCCGCTGAGGGCGCCGGGGTCGCAGGCTGACCGGCGCCCGGGCGGACGTCGATGTGCAGCGGCCCGCTCTTCGCCACCGCGTACTCCCGGCGCTCCGGGTCGAAGTACGCGTACTCGATCGGCGGGATTTCGACGCGTCCCGGCGTCTCCGGGACTAGCACCCACGTGAATCGCTTAGTCCCGGTGACGACCCCGTCTACCGTCCGCACCTCCGCGTGCTCGCTGGGCGGGTAGACCTGGATTCCGGGGAGCGACGGGAGCGCGGGCGGCGGCAGTGCCTTGATGTGGCCGTCGCCCTCGACCTCGACCACGAGCGCGGTCGCCTCGCCGGCGCGGACGTCGTCGGGCTCGACGCGGGCGCGCACCTCGAACCGGCCCACGGCGCCCGTGAACGTCGCGGGCCTGCCGGCGTCCGGGAGCGGGAGAACGACGACGCGCAGCGAGTCGCTCCTCAGCTCGTGCGACTGCGGCGAGTACACCACGCCCCGCCGGATCTCGTACGTCAAGCGCGCCGGCTCGAGGACGTAGCTGCCCGGCGTGATCGGGAAGTACGCACGGGCGACGGCACGGCCGAGGTACACCTGGCCACCCACCGCCTGTGGCCGCGCCGAGGGTGCTCCGGGCAGATCGTGCGTCCAGAACCCCGGGGCGTCGGGCGGCACGTACTCGGGCGAGCGACGGAGCCGGAACTGCGCCCGCTCCGATACGAGAACCTCCGCCTGGAGCGTTACCTGTTGACCGACATAGACCGTGTCCGGCGTCAGCGTTACGGCGAACAGCACCTCGTCGTCGGGGCCACGCGCGACGTGGGCGCGCAGCGCGCCGGCCGCGAGGCCGGGTCCGCCCCCCGCGCCGGGTCCGCCGCCGGTCCCGGTCGGACCGCCGGCGCCGCCACCGCCGCCCGCGCCCGCCGACCCCCATGGCGCCCCGGCCGGCCCCCCTCCCCCGGGCGCCGCCTGCCCCACGACCAGCGTGAGCGCCGGCGTCCTGTACGTCTGCCCATCGATGGTCACGGCAAAGGGCGGGATGCGGAACCGCCCCTGCGCCGTCGGCCGCAGCACGAGCTCGCGCCGGATGAGACGGGTCCGGCCTCCCGGCATCGAGAATCGGATCTGGGAGTAGTCGCGCGTGCCGAGGACTTCGATTTCCTGCGGGAGGTCCGGCTCCGTGATCCGCTGCGGGGCGGAGCCGCTCGTTTCGATGTGGAGCTCCAGGATCGTCGTGCCGCCGAGCGGGACGAAAGGCGCCGAGAGCGTCGACCAGACCCGCACCGGGTCCCGCGCACCGCCCTGCGCGAACGCGGCCCCCGACGCGGAGAGGGCCGCCATCAGGACCAACGTCGCCGTACGCATCACCAGTCCCGAGCAACCGGCGAATCGCGCCGTCCCCTGCGGAGCTGGTCCCGGAACAACTCTCGCTCGTCCTGCTCGGCGGCGCTGAGGATCCGCTCCGCCTGTTCGCGGGTCAGCGCGCCCGGGTCGCGGGGAAGGTCGCCGCTCGGCGAGCTGGACGACCGCGGCGGCTGCTGCCCCGCCCCGCCCTGCGGATTCCCCGAGGGGTCGCTCGGCTGCTGGTCGTCGGATTCACCCGAACCACCGGCCTGCGACTGCGACGGGAGCTGGTCCCTCTCACGCAGCGCCAGCTCGAGGTTCCATTTCGCGTCGACGTCGTCCGGACGGATCCGGAGCGCGTGCTTGTACGCCTCGAGCGCCGCGTCCAGCAGACGGGCCCGGGCCTCCGGATCCGCGCTCGCGCGCCCCGCTTCCAGGAAGCGGTTGCCGAGGTTGTAGTGCGTCCGCTCGCGCGTGTCCGGGTCGATCGACGCGAGCGCCTGCCGCAGGTGGCGCTCCCCCTCCTCGTACTCGCCGAGCCGCAGGAGCGCGGTGCCCAGATTGTAGTGCAGCATCGGCGAGCTCTCGCCGTCGGCGAGCGCCTCTCGGTAAGCCTCGACCGCCTCGGCGTACTTCCCTTCCCTGTAGAGCCGATTGCCGCGTTCGATGTCGCCGATCCCGAAGGCCGAGAAGAAGCCAAAGGCGACGAGGATCACGGCGACCCGGGCGGCCGCCGTCGCCTCCGGCGAGGCCGCGCCGCGCCGCCGTAGCGGCGCCATCATCGCAGTGATCAGGACCGTCGCCGGAATCCCCCGCGCGCGCCAGGCATCGATCGCGAGCAGCACGAGCGCGAGGGCGATGAACCACGCGAAACGGTCCTGCGCCCGGACCTGGCGGTCCGCCGCCGTCGCCGTGCGCTCCAATCCCCGGAGCGCCGCGAGCAGATCGTCCGTCGCACCGGCCTCGTCGGCGCGGATGTAGCGTCCCCCGGTGGCGCGGGCGATCCGGTCGAGGAGCCCGTCGTCACGGCGGGAGACGACGACCGAGCCAGATGGCTCTCGCTTGAAGCCCGTCACGGCGCCGGTGACCGGGTCGCGCTCGGGAACCGGCGCGCCGCCGGGCGTGCCGACGCCGACCGTGAAGACGACGACGCCCGCCGCGGCCGCTCGCTCGGCGGCGGCCACCACGTCGGCCTGCTCCTCCAACGCCTCGCCGTCGGTGACCAGCACGACCACGCGATCCGACCGCGTCCCCTCCCGGCTCCGCACCAGGTCCGTGGCCTGTCTCACCGCGGACGCGAGCGACGAGCCGCCCTGGCTCACGATGGCCGGATCCAGCGCGTCCAGGTAGAGGTGAAGCGCACCGTGGTCGACGGTGAGCGGCGAGAGGACGTACGCCCGACCGGCGAACGCGACGAGGCCGATCCGGTCCCCCGGCAGCTCGCGGAGCAGCCGTCGCACCAGCAGCCGCGCGCGCTCCAACCTGTCCGGCGAGAGGTCCTGCGCCCACATCGACTTGGACACGTCGACGGCGAGGACGATGTCGAGGGCGCGGTTCTGCGTTTCGACGACTTCGCGGCCCCACTGCGGCCCCGCGGCGGCGATGCCGAGCGCGAGCCCGGCGAGGCCGATCAGGCCCAGGCGCGGCGCCGGGAACCGCTTCAGGTCGTCGGCGCCGAGCCGGTGCAGCAGGGCGTCGTCGCCGAGGATGTCGGCCACCCGGCGGCGCCGACGAGCGTACGCCCAGATCGCGGCCGTGAACAGCAGCGGCAATGCGAATGCGAGCCAGATGAGATCGGGACGCGCGAAACTCATGGCACCCTCCCCCAGCGGCTGGCGAGGAGCAGCCATTCGGCGGCTAGGAACAGGACCCCGAGGATCACGAAAGGAAGGTGACGGGGTGTGTACTCGACGTAGCGTCGCACCTCCACCGTCGTCTTCTCCAGCTCGTCGATCTGGCGGTAGATGCTGTCCAGCGCGGCCTCGTTCGTCGCGCGGAAGTACCGGCCGTTCGTGAGGCTCGCGATCTCGCGGAGCAGCTCCTCGTCGATGTGGACCGGCAGCTGAGCGTATTGATAACCGCCCAGGAGGCCGCGCGCCACGGGCATCGGAGCGACGCCCTCGCTCCCGACGCCGATCGTGTAGATCTTGATCCCGAACGCCGCGGCCGCCCGTGCCGCCGTGATCGGGTCGATTTCGCCGCGGTTGTTCTCGCCGTCGGTCATCAGGATCATGACCTTCGACTCACCCGGGACCTGGCGCAGGCGGTTGGCAGCCGTCGCAATGGCGGTGCCGATCGCGGTGCCGTCCTCGAGCTGGCCGATGTCGAGCCGCTCGAGCGCGCGGTAGAGCACGTCGTAATCGATCGTGATCGGCACCTGCGTGAGCGCCTCGCCCGCGAATGCGACCATCCCGATCCGGTCGTAGCGCCGGCCGCGCACGAAGTCCGCAACCTTGGCCTTGGCGACCGCGAGCCGGTTGTCCGGGTGGAAGTCCTCGGCGAGCATCGAGCTCGAAATGTCGACGACGAGCATGATCGCGATCCCGTCGGCCTCGATGTCGATCGCGGTCGCGCCGGTCCGGGGCGCGGCGAGGGCGACGATCAATGCGACGATCGCGGCGCCGCGAAGCCAGTCGGGCGCCCTGGCGAGCCAGCGCGTGTGCCGGGCGTCGAGCTCCGCCGCCTCGGCCGCGCGGGGGAACGGCAGCCCGCGCGGACGAAAGCGGCGCTGGACGAGGAACCACGCCGGAACGAGGAGCAGGAGCGCCAGGGCCCATGGGTTCGCGAATCCGAAGGTCACGGCGCCTCCTCCTTTCCGTACCTCAGGACGAAGCCCCGCGCGATCTCCCAGTCAGCCAGCGCGTCTTCGGCCGACGGCCGGCGGCGCGCAAACTTGACGAGGTCCGCCGAAGCCAGGAGTCGGCCCAGCGACTCGGCGTCCTCCGGCTCCATCGCCCGTTCCGCCCGCTCCATCAGTTCCGTGGTGGTCAGCTCCGCCCCCAATGCTCGGTCCGTCTCCTCGAGGTAGAGGCGCACGGCGGCGGTCACGAGCGAGTAGAACGGCTTGAACCGACCGGCCTCGACGAGCCCGGAGTTGCGGGCGCGGTCGAGCGCCGCGAGCGCCCTCTCGCGCGGCGGAATCGCAGCGTACGCCGCGATAGGCGCCTCGCGGCCGCGCCGCCGCCAGTAGACCAGACCGGCGGCCGCCACCGCACCGACGAGGAGCGCGAGGAGGAGCGGCCACCAGGACCGGCTCGAGCCCAGTACGTCTTTCAGGTCGCGGGGCTGTACCCCCGCGGTGTCTTCGGGGAGTACCGAGCGGACGGCCAGCTCCGAGAACCGCGCCTCGACCCTGCGCTCGCCGTCGGGACCCGCGAGGCGGACTTCGACCGGCGGCAGTTCCACCGCTCCCGGACGCCATGCGGTCATCGAGTAGACCGCCGTGACCCGCCGCCCTCCGTCCGGCAGCGTCTCGACCCGCTCGTCACGCCGTCCCGCAGACTCGAGCGGCTCGGCCGTCGGGAGCGAGTCCGGGAACGAGGCCTGATACCCTGGCGGGAGGTCGACCCGGATCGCGACGCGGAAGACGTCGCCGACCAGGACGGTATCCGGCGCGACCGCCGTGCGGACGGTCGGGGCCGACGGCGCGGGGTCCTGCGCGATGGCTGCGCCCGGGAGCGGGAACGCCGCGAGAGCGAACGACAGGGCGAGGAGCCGCAGACTCATCGCTTCAACTGCCGCTCCCTCCGCCGGAAGAAGCCGAGGAGCGGCGTGATGTACGATGCATCTGTCCGCACGTCGATCTCGTCGACGCCGAGGCGGCGAAACGTACGCCGCATGGCTTCCCGCCCGGCGGCGCGTCGGGCGCCGTACGCCGCGCGCAATGCGGCGCGGCCGGTGTCCACGGCGTGCATCGCACCCGTCTCGGGATCGACCAGCACCAGCACGCCCACATCCGGAAGTTGTTCTTCCGACCCGTCCGTGATCGACACCGCGACCACGTCGTGCCTGCCGGAGATCAGCTTGAGGGATCGCTCGAACGCCTCATGCCGCCTCCGGGTCTCCTCGCCTTCGCCGCCGACCTGGAAGTCGCTGAGGACGAACACGACCGCCCTGTGGGGCAGCACGCGGGCCGCGTAGTCGAGCGCGGCTGCGAGGTCCGTCCCCCGGCCCTGCGGCCGGAAGGCGAGGACGTCGCGGATCAGCCGGAGGACGTGGCGGCGGCCCTTGCGTGGCGGCACGAAGTGCTCGACCCGGTCCGTGAAGACGAGCAGACCGACCCGGTCATTGTTGCGGACCGCGGAGAGCGCGAGCACCGCCGCGATTTCCGCGGCGAGCTCGGCCTTCCAGCGGCCACGGGTGCCGAACTGCTCGGAGCCCGAGAGGTCGACCAGGAGGAGCACCGTCAGCTCGCGCTCCTCGACGTACCGTTTCACGTAGGGGTGGCTCATGCGCGCGGTCACGTTCCAGTCGATCGCGCGCACTTCGTCGCCGGGCTGGTATTCGCGCACCTCGGCGAACTCCATCCCCTGGCCCTTGAAGACCGAGTGGTACTCGCCGCCGAAGAGCGATTCGACCCACCCTCGGGTCCGGAGCTCGATCAACCGGACCTGACGCAGGATCTCGCGCGGGACGCCGCCGTTGGTGTCGTGCGGGTCCCGGCGTCCGACGTCGGCGCGCTCCGTCTGGGCGCTTCCGGCGCTCACGGGACGTCGACCGCGTCGAAGATCCGCGCCACGATGTCGTCGGCCGTGACCTCCTCGGCCTCCGCCTCGTAGCTGGTGATGATCCTGTGGCGCAGGACGTCGGGGCCGATCGCCTTGACGTCCTCGGGGAGCACGTACCCGCGCCCGCGCAGGTAGGCGTGGGCGCGCGCGCACATGGCGAGGTAGATCGACGCGCGGGGCGATGCGCCGAACTCGATCAGCGGCGCGAGACGACTCAACCCGTATTCGGCCGGGTGACGCGTCGCGTGCACCAGGTCGACGATGTAGTCGGCGATCTTCTCGTCCATGTACAGCTCGGCGATCTCGCGGCGCGCCGCGAGGATGTCGGCCGGCGTCGCGACGACGGCGAGCGGCTCGTGCTCGCGCCCGGCCACGCGTCGCAGGATTTCCTTCTCCATGTCGCGGTCGGGGTAGCCGACCTTGAGCTTCAGCATGAAACGGTCGACCTGCGCCTCGGGGAGCGGGTACGTCCCCTCCTGCTCGATCGGGTTCTGCGTGGCCAGGACGAGGAAAGGCGTGGGGAGCGGGTACGTCTCGCCGCCGATCGTGACCTGCTTCTCCTGCATCGCTTCGAGGAGCGCGGACTGCACCTTCGGCGGCGCACGGTTGATCTCGTCGGCCAGGACGAGGTTCGCGAAGATGGGGCCCTTCTTGGCCGTGAACTCGCCGGTGCGCTGGTTGTAGATCATCGTCCCGACCACGTCGGCCGGGAGCAGGTCGGGCGTGAACTGGATCCGCTGGAACGTGGCGTCGATGCACTCGGCGAGCGAGCGGACGGTCAGCGTCTTGGCGAGGCCGGGCACGCCTTCGAGAAGGACGTGGCCGCCGGTGAGGAGTCCGATGAGCAGGCGCTCGATCATCGTGTCCTGCCCGACGACCCTCTTGTGAAGCTCCTCGGTGAGGCGCCGGGCGAGCTCACGCCCCGTCGTGGCGCCGGTTGTGGTCACCGCTGGTTCCACGCAGCATTCCTCCCGTTGGATTCGTCTACCGGCCGATCCACTGGTACGCCGGCGCGCGGGCGGAGGATCCGCGGCCGGCGGCCGTGTCGCATTCGTGCCGGCAGCCGACCGCGACCCGCGTGCGGGGCCGAATGCGGGCGAGCGGGCCGGCCGCATTCGCCACCGGTGCGGCCGCGCGTGGCCACGCGGCCGCACCCGCCCTCGCTCTTACCGCTTGATCCGCTCGCCCTCGTCCTCGTAGCGGAACACCCACGCAGCGAGCCGGCCGGGCCGCAATTTCGTCCGCCGGTCGCCGGGCTCGGTGTCGGCGCGGGAGCCTTCCGCAGCCGACGGCCCGCCCCGCAGCTCCGCCGCCATCGCCTCGAGACGGCTCCGCCAGCGCGCCCAGTTCGACGGCCGCAGGTCGACCCAGCCGTTCTCCGCGAGGCGCGGATCGTCCGGCCGTTGATCGGGCGCCGGCGCCACCTTGAGGACGGGTCCGCGCAGCATCCGCTCGCCGTCGGCGAGGAGGATCGGCAGCCCGATCGACACGATCCGGACCCGCAGCTCGCGGTCCCCCGAGATCAATTGCTCGGCCGCCCGCGCAGTCTCCTCCGGATCGAGGCGCGCCGCGGCCTCGATGTCGGGGTACAGGCGGGCAAGGATCGCGCCTTCGAAGAGGAGCTTCGAGAGCCGCGGCGGACCCAGGTTCTCGTACGCGACGGCATAGATCCCGCGCTCCCGCTCCAGCGTCGCCATTTGCTCCAGCGCCGCCTCGCGCAGCACGCCCGCGCGGTAGGTGGGGCCCGACGTCGACGCATCCAGCGCCGCGACCACGTCCCGCCCGGTCGGGTGGCCCAGGATCTCGCGCTCGACGTTCTGCGCGATCTCTTCCGGCGTGATGAACTCCATCAGCCCGAGCGACGTCAACGCCTCGAACTCGCCCAGGCTGAACTGCCCGTTCTCCCCCGCGTCCAGGTAGACGCCCTCGAGCGGGCCGCCGGCCGGCTCGAAGGCGCCGGTCGCGTCCGCGCCGAACGCGGATTCGAGTGGGAGCGCCTGTACCGCATCGTACCGCTCGATCGGCTGGCCCCGCCGCTTCACCTCGCCGTACCCGATACGCTTCCAGCTGATCGCCGCCGTCGGCTTGATCTCCTTTACCGCAGGCGCGCCAGGCGTCCGCGACATCAGGAACAGGAAAAGCGTGTGCGCCCCGGCCACGCCGGACTTGGCCAGCAGCATGCGGCTCGGCCGCTCCTCGGAGTGCGTGAACGGGATGTTCAGCCCCATCCCGCCCGTCCCGGCCGTGCCGATCTTCACATAGACCGCCGTCCGTACCTGCCGCATCGCCTCCAGCGCAATCTGTACGTGGCGGATCAGCTGCGGCAGGTACAGCGTCGCCAGGTGGCCCTCCACGGCGCCCAGGTCGACGCTCCCCTCCCGCGCCCGACGCCGCAACGACGCCGCGCTCTCGAACACGTTCTGGTAGGCAAGCGCCGTCGCAGTGTTGACGCAGTCGACGACGATCTGCGGCCGATGGCGCAACAGCAGCGCGCCCAGCGTCGAGCGCTCGACCACCGCGGGTGTCAGCTCGCCATAGAGGTCGTCCAGCAACTGGGCCCGCGCCCCGGCATCCTCCAGGACCTTCGCCCGCGGCCAGTCCTTCACGGCCTCCGGCAGGAAGATGTCGCCCCATTCCCCTACGAGCGACGTCCCGTCTGGCACGATCCCCTCGGCCTCCAACTCCGCGATCGCGCCTTCCGCTTCCTCTCGCGTCAACGCCGTGATCACGAGCGCCCTCGGCCCATGCCGCAACAAGCGCCTCGCGACAGCGAGCCCCACCAACCCCGAGCCACCCAGCAGCAGAATCGTCCGCCCCTGAACGTCCATGCCTGTTCCCTGCCCTGTGCCAGAATGAAGGTGAGCGCCGGCCAGGCGCCGGCGGCGATGAACTATCGAACGTCCGATCGAAGACTCGGCATGCTTTCCGGTAGCGAATCCGTCCCCGGCTCGGTCGGCCGACGACCCCAACCCGTCACCGCCGATGGCCCCGCCCCACGGCCTCGAGCGCCCGGACCTCTTCCGCGTCCAGACGTCGCCACTCGCCCGACGCCAGCCCCCGTAGCCTGATCGGGCCATAGCGAATGCGGACCAGGCGTTGAACCGGGTGGCCAATGGCGCGGAGCATACGACGGACTTCTCGCTTGCGGCCCTCCCGCATCGTGATGCGAATCCGGTCGCGCCCGCCCTTCAGGGTCTTCCGCCGTTGAACGGCGGCGGCTTTCGCGATGCCGTCCTCCAGCTCTACCCCTTCCAGGAGCCGCCGGATGTCCCCGTCGTCGAGTGCTCCGGCCACGACCGCCTCGTACACTCGTTCCACGCCGTGCCGCGGGTGGAGGAGCCGGTTCGCGAGATCCCCCTGGTTCGTGAGGAGGAGGAGCCCCTCGCTGTCCGCGTCGAGACGCCCCACGTGGAAGAGTCCGCGATAGCGCTCGGGGATCAGGTCGTAGATGGTCGGCCGCCCCTGAGGATCGGACCGGGTGGAAACGTAACCCCGGGGCTTGTGCAGCGCGAGCCACACCGGCCGGGCGAGGACGACCGGCGAGCCGTCGACGCTGACGCGATCGACATCGGGATCGACGCGCGTGCCCAGCTCGGTCACGACCTGGTCGTTCACGCGTACGCGGCCCTCGCGGATCATCGCTTCCGCCGCGCGGCGCGATGCGACGCCGGCGCGGGATAGGAACTTCTGCAGCCGCATGGGACCGGACACGTCGCGCCCTCCCCCGGCGGTGCGGGTCACGCCGGTCCGGCGCCGTCCGGTTCGGCCTTGCCGCCCCTGGTCGCCGGCGCGGGCTCCCTCAGGATGACCGGCAGTTCCTCCGGGCGCGGCAGGTCCTCGAGCGAGCGGAACCCGAAATGCTCGAGGAACTTGGTCGTCGTGCCGTAGAGCACCGGCCGCCCGAGTCCCTCGCCGCGGCCGACGGGGGTGATCAGCTCCCGCTCCTGGAGCGTGCGCAGCACCCCGGACGATGCGACGCCGCGGATCTCCTCGATCTCGGCGCGCCCGATCGGCTGCCGGTAGGCGATGATGGCCAGGACCTCGAGCGCGGCAGGCGACAAACGCGCCGTGTGCACCACGGTGTCGAATCGCTCGAGGTACGGAGCGAACTCCGGCCGCGTGAGGATCTGGAATCCACCGGCCATCTCATAGATCTGGAATGCCCGGCCTTCCGCTTCGTAAGCCTGTCGCAGCTCGTGGATCGCGGCCTCGACCGCCGCCTCGTCCAGCGAATCGTCCGCGGCCGCGATGTCGGCCGCCGTGAGCGGCGCGTCGCTCGCGAAGAGGAGCGCCTCAACGATCTGCGTCGGTCGCATCGACTGCGTTTCCGTTCCGTCGGTAGAGCCAGATCGGGGCGAACGGCTCGCTCTGCCGGATCGCGAGCGCGCGGCGCTTCGCCAGCTCCAGGCTCGCCATGAAGGTGACGACCCCGTGCATCCGATCCTTGAACGGCGCGATGAGGCTACGGAACTCGATCCGCGCCACGCGCCGCAGCGTGTTCACGATGAGTTCGATCTTCTCTTCGATCGGCACCAGGCGCGGGGTGACGCGATGCTCCGGCGGAGGCCCGCCGCGCTCGCCGATCCCGAGCGCCGCCGCCCAGAGTTCTTCCCACGTGAGCTCCAGCTCCACCTCGCGCTTCGGCTCCGGACGCGGCGGGACGTAACCCCGCGGATAATGCCGGAGCCGCTCGAGCTCCGCTAGCTCGAGCCGCTGCGCCGCCTCGCGGAAATGCTCGTACTCTAGCAGGCGACGAACCAGCTCCGCGCGCGGGTCCTCGAGCTCCTCCCCCTCCTCGGTGCGACGGGGCATCAACATCTGCGCCTTGATCCGCACGAGCAGCGCGGCCATCTCGAGGAACTCGCCCGCGCGGTCCAGCCCCAGCGCTTCCACGCCCGCGATCGCCCGCAGGAACTGCTCGGTGATCTTCGCGATCGGGATGTCGAAGATGTCGATGTCCTGCTCCCGGATCAGGTGCAGGAGCAGGTGCAGGGGCCCGTGGAACCGCTCCAGCTCCACGACGAACGCCGCATCGTCCGTATCGTGGCGCAGTTCCATTCAGACCCAGAACCGGATGAAGGCCTCGGACAGCTCCTGCAGCTCCCGGATCGGCCAGGAGAGCACGGTCATCGCCGACGGTGCGAACAGCAGGATCGCCATGAGGATCAGGATGCCGAACCGGCCCATCTCGCGGTACCACGCCCCGAGACGCGGCGGCAGAAGATGGTAGAAAACGTGCGACCCGTCGAGCGGCGGTATCGGCAGCAGGTTGAGGCACGCCAGGACCAGATTGATCAGCACGCCGAACCGCGCCATCCGAATCAGCAGCTCGGCGAATGGCTCCAACCCGGGCGCCAGGCGGGCAAGGTGAATCAGGAGCACCACCGCCACGGTGCACGCCGCCGCGAGCACGAAATTCGCCGTCACGCCCGCCAGCGAGACCAGGATGTCACCCCTGCGGTAGTTCCGGAAATTCCGTGGATTGACCGGCACCGGACGCGCCCAGCCCAGGATGACGCCCGCCTTCATCATGACCAGCATGAGCGGGAACAGGATGGTGCCGAACGGGTCGATGTGCGGGAGCGGATTCAACGTGACCCGCCCCAGCATCGCGGCAGTCGGATCGCCTTGCTTGAGCGCCACCCACGCGTGCGCCCACTCGTGGACGACGACGGCGAGCAGCAGCATCGGCAGCGCGAGGAGGAACATCTCCATAGCCGGGAAAGCTAACCCCGGCGGGCGGGGCGACGCTACCCCCGGCACGAATTGCGGTGGGAGAAATCGCCCCCTTGCGGCTGCCGCGGCGCGTGCATACAAGAATACCGAACGATTCGGGCGCGCCCGATCGCGTCTCGCTGTTCCCATCTCGGGCACGCCCCGTGTGGCGGTCTCTCCCCGATACCGTTTCCGCCCCTCGGTCTTCCGAACCGATTACACGTGTGAAGGAACGCGGAGCCTATTCCAAACGCAGCCCGGCTGGACACGCGGGCCCTCTTGCTCACCGGGTCCTCATGAGCTTCGGGCTCGCTGCGGTGTTGGCGCTCGATGATCGCGGCACAGTGGGAAGTGTTCAACCACGCATGATCGACGAGCAGGCGCAGTGCGATGAACACAAGCCGCCGGTTCGGAGCTCCGCCTGAACATTTTCATGTCCGCCGAAGGAACCGAGGGAGGGTCGTATGTCGTTTCGACCGGCGCTCGTCCTGTCGTTCGCACTGCTCGCCGTAGCGGCATCGCCGCTAACTGGCCAAACGTTGCAACGCGATCCCGTTTCGGGCGATTACATCCTCGAGTTCACAGACATCGATGGCGTTCATCATCTCCTGGTGGTCGAGCCGCGTAACAAGATCTCACCGCGCATGGCCGTCGCCATTGAATCGTCGGGGGCGGCGTACGTCTATCGGTACGTGTTGACGAACGAAAGCGGGCCAAATACCAAGCAGCCGATCAGCGTCTTTCTGTTGCCCTGCCCCCGCGACGATCAGTCATTGAGCGTCGAGCCCGCTCCGGGTTGGCACGGCCGCGTGGGCGGTGTGTCGCCGTTCGAGTGCGAGTTCAATTTCGGTAACGCCTCGCTCGAGCCCGGGCAATCGCTCGGCGACTTCGTCGTTCGTTCTGCGTGGCTACCGGCACCGGCCGAAGCGCGGGTGTTCGGTGCGGCGCCACCCGCCGCGCTTCCGGTGTCAGTAGGGAGCGTGCCCGACACGGTTGTCTACCTGCTCAGGCGAAGCTCGACGCGGCGGCTCGATCGATCGACCGGGGCAACGCCGCAAGCGCTCGTGGGCAGCTCCAGGCCTTCCTCCAGGAACTGGAAGCGTAGCACGGCCTCCAGCCCGGCAAGCACATGTCCGACAATGCCTACTGGCTGCTCAAGATCAACGTCGAGCGCGTGCTGAGCCGGATGTAGCCGGCGGACGGCCGCGATCCGCGGGCGCGCGGCCTCCCGCCGCGCGCCCGTAGTTGACACGGTCACCGCGCGGCTTTAATTTGTGTGGCTACGTTCGCAGGCTTGTATATCAAAACCCCGTGAGTCACCTGGGGAGGATCGGTTGGCGAATTCGAGGAGTGCGGAAAAGCGGATCCGTCAGGCGGAGAAGCGGCGGCTTCACAACCGTGCGCAGCGGTCGCGGCTGAAGACCGCGATCAAGAAGGTCCTGGCCGCTTCGGACGCCGAGCAGGCGGTGGCCGCGTACCGCGAGACCGCGGCGATGCTCGATCGGTACGCTACGCGTCGGTTGATCCATCCGAACAAGGCGGCCCGCAAGAAGTCGCAGCTGGCCAAGAAGGTACTTGCCCTCGGCGGCCAGCCGTAATCGCCGCGTCTCACCGGGGCAATCCAGAGATAAGAAAAGCCCGCCGTTCGGCGGGCTTTCTTGCATCCGGATAGCTCGATCAATTCTCGAACAGGTCGAGCGTATCGACGTCCAGCCGAGGAACGTGGCTGGCGGCTTCGGCCGGGCGCGGCACATCGGCGCCCCGCTCCGAGGCCTCCTCCCGCAGCGGCGCGTCCTCTTCCCGGTGTAGCGTCTCCTCAGCCGGCTCGACTCGCGCGGGCGGCTCCAGGCGACCGAAGGCGAAGCGCTCGCGCCGGCCCGCGGGCAGCGCGGCGGCCGCGTCCTCGCGTTCCGCCGCCGGGGCGCCACGGTCCGGCGACTCGGCCGCATCCGCTTCCTCCTTCGCCCCGCCCTCGGCCGTGCCCTCCACATCGCCGCCCGCCACCCCGTCCAGGTGCCGCAAGAACGCCCGACCGAACGACGCGTCGTACCCCGTCCACCGCTTCTCCGCCGACGCCACGAGGGCCAGCGCCTGGTGCATCTTGGCATCCAGGTCGTCGACGTAGTGGAGGAGCAGCGCCTCGAGCGTCATCGGGATCCTCGGGCTCTGCCACTCGTATTTCCCCTGGTGGCTGGCGACGAGGTGCTGGACTAGGAGCGCCCGCTCCTCGGACAGTTCCGGCACCTCGCGCGCCGCGTCGGCCACGATCTGGAGCCCGATCACGATGTGGCCGAGCAGGTGCCCTTCGTCGGTGTAAGGGAAGCCGGCCGCGACTTCGATCTCGCGCGTCTTCCCGATGTCGTGCAGGAGCGCGCCCGTCACGAGCAGGTCGCGGTCGATCGCGGCGCCGTAGTGACGCGCAAGAGCGCTGCACACCCAGGCGACGGAGACCGTGTGTTCCAGCAGCCCGCCCACGTACGCGTGGTGGTTGCGCTTGGCCGCGGGCGCGCGTCGGAAGAGACGCCCCATCTCCGTGTCGGGACCGAGAAGGCGCCGGAGCAGCGCGTTCAGCCCGGGGTCCTCGACCGACGCGATGAGCGCATCCAGCTCGGATTCGAGGCGGTCGAAGTCGTGTGGCGTTCGCGGAAGGAATAGCTCCATGTCCTCCCTGGCCACGGTGAGCCGCTCGATCTCCTCGACCTTGAGCTGCCGCTGTCCCCGAAACGACTCGATCCGCCCGCGCACGCCGACGTAGTCGCCCTCGGCCACGAGTTCGTGGATCCGCTCGGCGTCGTCCCAGACGCGCCCCTCGATCTCGCCGCTCCTGTCCACGAGCTGGAGGCGCAGGTACGGCTTGTCGGTCTTGGTCACGCCGATCTGCTTGCCGGCGACGCAGTAGCAGCCGACGAGGCGGTCCCCCTCGGCGACCTCGTCCAGGCGCGGCCAGGGGTAGGGCGCGTCTCCGAGCCACGCCCTAGGCGTGAGGGCTTCCTTGACGACTCCGGTCACGCGGCTACTCCCTTCCCTTCCAGACGATGCGGCCGCCGACAATGGTGTAGACCGCGCGTCCGCGCAGCTTCCACCCGGCGAACGGCGTGTTGCGGCTCTTCGACAGGAACTTCGTCGGATCGACGACCCACTCCTCGGCGGGGTCGAAGACGGTCACGTCCGCCGGCGCCCCGACGCGGAGCGTCCCGCCCGGGAGCCGGAACGCACGCGCGGGCGCGCAGCTCATCCGCTCCACCATGCGACGCAGGTCGATCACGCCGGAATCGACGAGCTGGGTCACGGTGAGCCCGATCGCCGTTTCCAGCCCGACGATCCCGAAAGGCGCCTCGTCGAACGCCTGCTCCTTCTCGTCGTAGTGGTGCGGCGCGTGGTCGGTCGCGATCACGTCCAGCGTGCCGTCCGCCACGCCCTGCCGCACTGCCTCCCGGTCCGCCGCCGAGCGGAGCGGCGGGTTCATCTTGGCGTCGGTGCGGTACTGGTCGACGGCCTCGTCGGTCAGCGTGAAATGGTGCGGCGTGGCCTCGGCCGTGACCGCGACGCCCCGCTCCTTCGCGGCGCGGATCATCTCGACGCCGCGACGCGTCGACACGTGCTGGATGTGCAGCCGCCCGCCGGTCAGCTCCGCGAGCATCAGGTCGCGGGCGATCATGACGTCCTCCGCCGCGTTCGGGATCCCGACGAGCCCGAGCCGCGCCGAGACGAGCCCTTCGTTCATCGAGCCGCCGCGGGAGAGAGCGAGCTCCTCGCAGTGACTGGCTACGGGGATGCCGAACGTCTGCGTGTACTCGAGCGCCAGCCGCATCAGCCCGGCGTCCCAGACAGGCCGGCCGTCGTCCGTGATGGCGACGGCGCCGGCGTCGACCATCTCGCCGACCTCGGTCAGCCGCTCGCCCTTGAGCCCCACCGACACCGCGCCCACCGGATAAACCCGAGCGGCCCCGACGCGCGCCCCCTCCGCTGCAACGAAACCTACGGAGGCCGGATCGTCAATGGGTGGATCGGTATTCGGCATGGCGCAAACGGCCGTGAAGCCGCCCGCCGCCGCCGCGCGCGCGCCGGTCGCGATCGTTTCCTTGTGCTCGCCGCCAGGCTCGCGCAGGTGGACGTGAACGTCGATGAAACCGGGCGCCACAATGAGCCCGGATACGTCGATCACCTCGGTCCCCTCGGGCGGCGCGATCTCCCGGCCCACACCCACCACGGCGCCCTCACCCAGGAGCACGTCGCAGACGTCGTCGACCCCCTGCGAGGGGTCGATCACTCGCCCGCCCCGGAGCAGGATCGGCCTCGGGCTCACTCCGCGCCTCCTCCCCGCTTCGCCGCCTCCGCCGTCTCGGGCGCACCGCCCGCCAGGAGGTACAGCACCGCCATTCTCACCGCCACACCGTTCGTCACCTGGTCGAGGATCACCGAATGGGGCCCGTCGGCGACGTCGCTGTCGATCTCGACGCCGCGGTTCATCGGCCCCGGATGCAGGATCAGCAGATCCCTCGGCGCGCGCTCGACGCGCTCGCGCGTGACGCCGAAGATCCGGTTGTACTCGCGCAGACTGGGGATGAAGCCCGCCTGCATGCGCTCGAGCTGAAGCCTGAGCACGTTCAACGCGTCCGCCCACTCGATCGCCTCCTCGATCCGCGGGAAGACGTGCACGCCCAGCTCTTGCACTGCGGGCGGTAGCAGCGTGCGCGGACCGCACACGCCCACCTCGGCGCCGAGCTTCCTCAACCCCCAGATGTTCGAGCGCGCCACGCGGGAATGAAGGATGTCCCCGACGATGCACACCTTCACGCCCTCGATCCGCCCGAAGTGATCGCGGATCGTGAGCATGTCGAGGAGCGCCTGCGTCGGATGCTCGTGCCGCCCGTCGCCGGCATTGACCACGTTCGAGGCGATCCGCTCGGCCAGGAACTGCGCCGCGCCCGAGGCCGAGTGGCGGATCACGACCATGTCGATCCGCATCGCTTCGAGGTTGCGCGCCGTGTCGACCAGCGTCTCGCCCTTCTGCACGCTCGACCCGCTGGCCGCCACGTTGACCGTGTCGGCGCTCAGCCGCTTCTCCGCGAACTCGAACGAAATGCGCGTCCGGGTCGATGGCTCGAAGAACAGATTGACGATCGTCTTGCCCCGGAGGACCGGGACCTTCTTGATCGGCCGCTCGCTGATCTCCTTGAACGGCTCGGCGGTGTCCAGGATCGCCCGGATCTGGTCCGCCGAGAGCGGCTCGAGGCCGATCAAGTCCTTGCCTAGATAGGGGTTCGTCGCGATCACCCGTCCACCCCCGAAATTGCGAGCTCGACCGCGAGCCGGCCATCCAGCTCGGGGACCAGCACCTCGACCCGCTCTCCGGGCTCGACTCCCACCGTACGCCCCACGATGTCCGGCTGGATCGGCAGCTCCCTGCCGCCCCGGTCGATCAGGACGCAGAGGTAGATGCGCGCGGGGCGGCCGAAATCGGCCAGCTCGTCCAGCGCCGCCCGAGCCGTGCGTCCGGTATACGCGACGTCGTCGACGATCACGAGCACGCGCCCGTCGATCCCGCCCGGCGGCAGCCGCGTCTCGCCGACCACCGGCCGCGGGCCGATCGCCATGAGGTCGTCGCGGTACAACGTGATGTCCAGCGTGCCGACGGGCGGGCGCACGCCTTCCGCGCGCTCGATCTCCGCCGCCAGCCGCTCGGCGAGCTGAACCCCGCGTCTGTGGATGCCGAGGAGCGAGAGCCCTTCGGTCCCGTTGTTCTTTTCGACGATCTCGCGCGCCATTCGGGCCAGCACGCGCTCGACCGCCTTCTCGTCCATCAGCAACTGCCGTTCGGACCGTGCCATGGCTCGGGATCGGGTCGAAGTCTCCGGTAGGATCGGCGGCAAGGTTACGGTGGCGGCCTGGCGCTGTCAACCGAGCCGGACGCCCTACGCGCGCCGCTTTACTCACACCTGCATAGTTATTAGTTTTGCGTGAATCGATACCGTCTCACGGGGAGCCTACATGACCGTACCCATCGAGCCGGGCTGGCTGAGTCTGCTGCCTCCGCTCGCAGCGATCTGCCTCGCCCTGGTGTTCCGGGAAGTCGTCCTCTCGCTCTTCGCAGGGATCTGGCTCGGCGCGCTCCTGCTCAGCCACTACAACCCGGTCTCGGCGACGCTCGCCACCATGGACCGCTTCGTCCTCGGTGCGCTCGCGGATTCGGACCACATCGCGATCATCGTCTTCAGCATGACGCTCGGCGGGATGGTCGCCGTGATGAACCGAAACGGCGGGACGCGAGGCGTGGTCGAGGCGTTGCGCGGGTTCGCGACCACGCCCAGGCGCGGCCAGTTCCTGGCGTGGCTGTCCGGGGCCCTGATCTTCTTCGACGACTACGCGAATACGCTCATCGTGGGCAACACGATGCGCCCGGTGACGGATCGGCTGAACGTGTCGCGGGAGAAGCTCGCATACATCGTCGATTCAACGGCGGCGCCGGTGGCGGCGATCGCCGCCGTCTCGACCTGGGTCGGCTTCGAGATCACGCTGATCGGCGACGCGTTGAAGAGTGCTGCATCGCAGACGACCGATCCGGCCGTCCAGGCGAGCCTGCTGGCCGGGGCCGAGAATCCGTTCGCGGTCTTCCTGCACTCGATTCCGTACCTCTTTTATCCGATCCTGACGCTGCTCTTCGTGTTGATGGTCGTGCTGACCCGGCGAGATTTCGGGCCGATGCTCGAAGCCGAGGTCCGGGCCACCTCGGGCCGAGGGCTAATCCGGCCCGGCGCGATGCCGGCCGTCGACACGACAAGCGGGCACATGGAGCCGCCGGAAGGCGTGAAGCACCGGTGGTACAACGCGGCGATCCCGGTGCTCACGGTCATGGTCGTGGCGGTCGCGGGCATTCTCCACACGGGGGCGCAGGAACTCGGTCCCGGCGATCACACGCTGTGGGAGATCGTCGGCGGCGCCAATCCGTTCAGCGCGTTGATCTGGGCGTCGTTCGCGGGGTCGATCGTCGCGATCGCGCTCAGCATCGCGCAGCGAATCCTCACGCCGCAGCAAGCGATCGAGGCGTGGATCGGCGGGCTCAAGTCGATGATGCTCGCGATCGTCATCCTGGTGCTCGCCTGGTCGCTCGGCGGGGTGACCGAAGCGCTGGGGACGGGGCCCTACCTTTCGTCGGTCCTGAAGGACTCGCTGCCGATGCACCTGCTCCCCGTGATCGTTTTCGTGGTCGGCGCGCTGATCTCCTTCGCCACGGGCACGTCATGGGGGACGATGGCCATCCTGTTCCCCGTCGTCGTACCGCTCGCCGTCGCCATGGGCGCGGGCGTCGGCTTCGAAAGCGGCGAAGGGTACACGATCCTGCTGGGGGTGATCAGCTCGATCATGGCCGGTTCGATCTTCGGCGACCACTGCTCGCCGATCTCGGACACGACCGTCATGAGTTCGATGGCGTCGGCGTGCGACCACGTCGACCACGTCCGGACCCAGCTGCCGTACGCGGCAGCCGTGGCCCTGGTCGCGATGGCAGTCGGCGATGTGCCGACCGCCTTCGGGATGAGCCCGGTGCTCTCACTGGTCCTCGGCGCCGCGATTCTCTACGGCGTTCTGCGGATCGTCGGGAAGCGTGCGGACGCCGTCGCCGTCCCCGCGCTCGAGGAGGGCGCGGCCGCACCCGCGCCGGTCTCGGCCGACTGACTCCGGGGCCGACACCGACACACCGGCACAACGAAGCGGCCCGGCGCGAGATCGCGCCGGGCCGCCCTTTTCGTCCTCCCAACGGGCCCCGAGTGGTTCACCGCGTGGGCCGGGCATCCTCCGCGCCAAGCGACTCAGCCGAGCCCCAACCTCCGGCCGAGCCAATACCCGACAGGAACCGCGACCGCCGCGGCGCCGAGCCCGAGCGCGATGCGGCGCGCGGTGAACGTGTCCCTCACATTACGGCGAAATCTCATGATCCTCACCGCCCGGACGGGGTGCTTCACCACGAACGCCGCGCCGGGCTTCCTGGCGTACCCGACCGCATTGACCACGGCTCCGAACACGTTGCAGCCTCCTGAATGAGAGAGGAACGGCGCCGACGGCGGCCGGGTGCTGCAAAGCGCATGCGAGGCGACACGGATCAGCGCCGCGCCCGGAAGAACGCCCGCAGGATCTCGCCGGCTTCTTCCTCCAGCACACCCTTGGTCAGCTCTACCCTGTGGTTCAGCCGCGGGTCTTGGACGATGCAGGCGAGCGAGCCGCACATCCCGGTCTTGGGGTCCGACGCCGCGTAGACCAGGCGCCGGATGCGCGCCAGGACCATCGCCCCCGCGCACATCGCGCACGGCTCCAACGTGACGTAGACGGTCGCATCGAGCAGGGCCCAACGTCCCAGGCGCTCGGCGGCCTGGCGCACCGCAACCAGTTCGGCGTGCCCCGTGGGGTCGTCCCACGTGCGGGTGCGATTGCGGGCCTCGGCGACCAGCCGCCCCCCGACGACGACGACCGCGCCGACGGGCACCTCCTCCTCGATGGCTGCGGCACGCGCTTGCTCGAGCGCCCTCTGCATCCAGAGGGCGTCCTCGGCGCGCGCCGGCACGTACTCGCACTTCACGATGGAAATCTACTTCGAGAGGCTCCCTTGCTCCCGGGCGGCCGCGGCCGTCGCCACTTGCCCGAAGCGGAGGCGGCGAAGAATGGTCGAGACGCGACCAACGACGATGCAGTCGCGCTCATTCAGCAGGATCGGCAGGAAGTCGGGGCCGCCGGGCTCCAGCAGGCGCTCGCCGTCCCGGTCGTGGAAGCGCTGGAGCGAGCATTCCCCCTCGATGCGCGCGACCACGACGTCGCCGTCCTCGAGCTCGTCCTCGGTGACCGGTTCGACCAGGAGCATGTCACCCCCGCGAATACCGGCCGACGGCATCCCTTCCCCGTCGACGGACAGGATGAACGAGCCCGCTTCCGTCGCCAGGCGGCGGTCGATCTCGAACGCATCCGTGGCCGCCACGGCCTCGGACAGGCTCGACAGACCTCGATAATGCGGCACCGAGACCGTTTGGGTGGAAAGATTCAACCCCAGCAGGCGCACACCCCGCGAACGCGACGGGTCGCGCTCGATCCACCCTTTGTCGGCGAGCGATTGCAGGTACTCCGAGACCGTCTTCGTGCTCTTGATGTTGAACCGCACGCCGATTTCACGGATCGACGGCTGGTAGGTGTTGCGCCTGAGATAATCGACGATGTAATCGAGGATCCGGCGCTCGAGCTTGGTCAGCGGCTCGGGCATCTTCGCCTCCTGATCGGCGGGTTCGCCCTAGGGCCGGAAAATCGCGGAAATGACGAAGGGGCGTGCTCGCCGACGTCGTCATCGATCGACCAGTGCACGCCCCTGCTGCGAATTCTCGGCCTTGGCCTGGCGCCAGTTTACGTAAGCGGCCGCGATCTGTCAAGATGTTTGCGAAAGCCCATCGAGCGCTTCGAGAGCCGCATCCAGCCGCCGCAGCGTGAGTTCGGGCCCCATCGCGACGAGGACCTCAAAGATCCCCGGCGACACGGCCATCCCCGTCACCGCCACGCGGAGCGGGTGGATTAACTTCCCCGCGCCGACCCCGAGTTCGTCGGCGAGTCCGCGCAGCGCCGCCTCCAGCGTGCCCTCGTCCCACGTATCGGCCGTTGCGAGCCGCTCGCGCAGCGCCGCGAGACGCGCCCGGACGTCGGCCGGATCCTTCCAGTGCTTTTCGATGGCGTCGGCGTCGTACTCCACGCGGTCGATGAAGTAGGGGCGCGCCTGCCGGACGATGTCGCCCACGCCGCGGGCGCGGACCTTGAGCAGGTCGATCAGCCCGAGATACCACTCACGCCTTTGCGTCAACACCGCTTCGGTCGCGACGCCGGTGCGCACCAGCTCCTCGGTGACGATCGGCTCCAGCCGCTCGGCCGGCGCGAGACTCAGGTGCTGCCCGTTCAGCCACTCGAGCTTCTGGACGTCGAAGATCGCGCTCTTCTTGTTGATCCCGTCGAGGGAGAATCGCTCGATCAGCTCGTCGATGCTCATGACCTCCCGGTCGTCGTCAGGCGACCAGCCAAGGAGCGCCAGGAAGTTGACCATCGCCCACGGCAGGATCCCCTGGCTCCTGTACTCGCCCACCGCCGTGGCGCCGTGCCGCTTGCTCAGGCGCTTGCCGTCGGGGCCCAGGATCATGGGGACGTGTGCGAAGACCGGCTCGGGGTAGCCGAGAGCCCGATAGAGCAGGATCTGCTTCGGCGTGTTCGAGATGTGGTCGTCACCGCGGATGACGTGCGTGATGCGCATCTCCGCGTCGTCGCTCACGACGGCCATGTTGTAGATCGGCGTGCCGTCCGAGCGGAGGATGATGAAGTCCTCGATGTCCGCGTTGTCGAACTCGAGACGGCCGTGGACGGCGTCGTCCCAGGCCGTCACGCCCTCGGGCACCTTGAACCGGATGGTGAACGGCTGCCCCGCGGCGGCGCGGCGCTCCGCCTCCTCGGGCGAGACGTTCAGCAGGCAGGTCCGGTCGTAGCGGAACGCCTCCTTGGCGCCCTCGGCCCGGGCGCGCTTCTCCGCCAGCTCCTCGGGCGTGCAGAAGCAGCGGTAGGCGTGACCGCTCTCGAGGAGCCGGAGCGCGTCGCGACGGTGGCGCTCGAAGCCGTCGGCCTGGAAATACGGCCCCTCATCCCACGTCAGACCGAGCCACTCCATCCCCTCGAGGATGGCACGGGTCATCTCCTGGCTCGAGCGCTCCCGGTCGGTGTCCTCGATGCGGAGCACGAAGACGCCGCCGTGACGGCGCGCGAGCAGCCAATTGAACAGCGCCGTCCTAGCGCCACCGACGTGCAGATAGCCGGTGGGCGACGGCGCGAACCGTACGCGAATTCGTCCCTCGTTCATAGCCGCGCAAAGCTAGCCGGGCGTGGCAGATGCGTCAACGGGCGGAAGGGTGCCCCTTGCCTGCCCCGAAGCCGGCCCCGAACTTCCGTGGCTCGGCGAAAGTCGCAGGAGGGATCGAGCCGCGTGGTGACCAGGGCATCGGACGGGAAAAGGGAGGGCGGTGGGGTGGACTCGGGCGTGAGGTCGCCGCGGAGGATACTCCTGTTCTGGGCGCCGCTCGCGGTGCAGTGGATCATGATGGCGGTCGAGGGGCCGTTCCTGGCCGCCGTGATCGCGCGCATGGGCGAGCCGGCCTACAACCTCGCCGCTCACGGCGTGGCCTTCGCCTTCGCGATCCTCCTCGAGTCGCCGGTGATCATGCTCATGAGCGCGTCGACCGCGCTGGTCGAGGACGCGGAGAGCTATCGGCGGCTGCGCAACTTCTCGCATGCTCTGAACATCGGCGCCACGGCGCTGGTCATGGTGGTGCTGATCCCTCCTGTGTTCGACGCACTCGCCGTCGGCGTGCTCGGGCTCCCGCACCCGGTCGTCTCGCTCGTGTACGGCGCGCTCTGGCTCCTGCTTCCCTGGCCGGGGGCGATCGGCTACCGCCGCTTCCTGCACGGGATCCTGATCCGGTCGGGCCGGACGCGTCTCGTCGCGTATGGCACGTTGCTGCGCCTCGCCGCGATGGCGACGACGGCGACGCTGCTGTACGCGCTCTCATCGCTCCCCGGCGCCTGGGTCGGCGCGATCGCATTGTCCGCCGGCGTCGTCGTCGAGGCGATCGCGGCGCGGCTCATGGCGGCCGGGGAAGTCGCGAGGCTGACGGCGGGCGCGGCGGTGCCCGCCGCGGGGGCGCACGAGCCGGGCGGCGCGCCGGAGACCGAGAGCGGCGCCGAGACCGGGAGCGGCGGAGAGGAAGTGGCGGGAGCCGAAGCCGCGGCGCGCACGCTGATCGTGCGCGGCGAGTCGGCGCTCCGGCGGACGGGTGCGGCGGCTCTAGCGCTGCGGCGACGGGCCGTCGCGTCGGAGTACGGCGACATCGCGCGATTCTACTTCCCGCTCGCGCTGACGTCGCTGATCGGGCTCACGGTCCAGCCGATGTTGACCTTCTTCATGGGCCGCGCGACGCTTCCGATCGAGTCGCTCGCGGTCTTCCCGGTGGTCCACGCGTTGTCGTTCCTGTTCCGCGCGCCGGGGCTCGCGTTTCAGGAAGTCGTCATCGCGCTGTCGGGGAAACGACTCGAGCACATCGCGCCGCTCCGGCGCTTCGGGACGGGCCTCGCCCTCGCACTGAGCGGCCTTCTCGCCCTTGTTGCCTTCACGCCCGTCGCGGGCCTCTGGTTCGAGGACGTCTCGGGCCTGCCCGAGCCCCTCGCCGCTCTGGCGACCGCGCCGGCACGGATTTCCGTGCCGCTCGGCGCGTTGACCGTGCTCCTCGCCTTCCAGCACGCCGTCCTCGTCCAGGCCCGCCGGACCCGACAGATCACCGCCGCCAGCGTCGTCGAGGTCGCGGGAATCGCGGTCCTTTTCGCACTTCTCGGTTGGCGATTCGACGTCTTCGGTGCGAGCGCCGCGATGTTGGCGCTGGTGGGCGGCCGCGTGCTCGCCAACGCTTTTCTATGGACGAGGGTACGCGGGGCCCTCACGCCAGCGTCGCCGGCCTCGACCCGGTAGGGGCGCCCTTCCGCCGGCAATCGGCCATGGCCGTTTGGCGCGCCGATCGGGTTGTCAGGCTCGCCCATCCGGCCGCGGTATCGCCCCGGGGCTCCACCCTTCTACTCTGTACACCACGACCCGTGGCACGTCGAACTCGTCCTTCTCGACCGCGACGATCCGGCCATCGGGGAAGAATGCCGCAGGGAACGGAGCGCCCGCCGGCAGCGTGCCGAGGTACGCGCCGTCGGGGCCAAGGATGTCGATCGGGACCGGCTCGTCTCGAATCGGGTAGCGCCGCACCCACAGCGTCCCGTCCGGCGCGACCACGACGTCGCCGATCGTGGGGACGACCTTCGCATAACCGCGGACGTCGACGACCTCGTCCGGCTGGACGACGCACGAACCGCCGTCCCCGAAGCGGACCTCCCACTTTTCGCCCACCGACTGCTTCGCCAGCTCCCGCGTCGCCGGACGCGGCGCGACGTCTCGCCGGTAGCTCGCCACGTGACGACCCGCCTCGTACACGTCGATCACGTACGCGGCATCCGTCACGGCGAAGATCCGCGAACCCGCCGCGGTCCACCGCAGATCGGGTGCGAGCAGTTCGGTCATCCCGCTGATCGCCACACAGCTGAACTGCGCGGGTTTCATCGGCGGCGATGGCGCCTGGAGCAGGTGCGTCGTATCGCCGTCCGGCGCCAACGTCGCGAGCACGTCCAACATATCGTCCCCATTGGGGGACTTCGCCGTAGTACGCACGACGATGCCGGATTCGGTGAGCGCATACCCCTGGATCATCGAGCCGAACGCATCGAGGCGTACTTCGGGGAGGGGAGTCCCGTCGGGGGCGTATCGGACCAGGCCTCGCTTCCCGATGTCGTAGACGTGGATCGTCCCGTCCGAGCCGAGACGAATCATGTTGGGCCAGAACTGAAGCTCGCCCGGCCCGCCGCCCTTCCTGCCCATCGTCCGCACGTGACGGCCTTCGTCATCGAAGACCTGGACGTGGTGGTTTCCGCTGTCGAGGATGTACAGGTGTCCCTCCGCGCCGACCGCGATCGAGTAACGGCTGACCTGAAAGAACGCCTCCGGCCCCTCTTCGGCGCCGCCGAGCGTGAGTACCGGAGCGAAGGTCCAATCGAAGAGCACGTCCGGACCGCGGCTCAGGACGATCTCGACACCTGCCGAGTCGGTCCGCTCCACCGTCACGGACGACGTCGACCCGGCGCCGCACGCTCCGGCGAGCCACACCACCCAGGCGAGCACTAGGTTCCTGGCGATTCGCATCGCTCACCTCCCGATTGGTCGCGAATACGAGAACCGGCCGCCACGGGCACCCCTGGCGGCCGGGAAATGCACCCTACGACGTGGCTTGCGCCAGCCGCTTGCGCTCCGGTCCGCGCTCGAACAACAGGTAGAGCGCGGGCGTGACCATGAGCACCAGGATCGTAGAACTCGTCAGTCCGCCGATCAGCGCATAGCCCAAGGCGTTCCAGATGTTGGCATCCGCGGCCTCGCTGAAGAGCACGAGCGGCAGCAGCCCGAGGACCGTCGTCGCGCTCGTCATCAGGATCGGCCGCACGCGCTCCAGCGTCCCCTGGAGGATCGCCTCACGGAGCGGCAGTCCGTCGCGGCGCCGGCGCAGGTTGATGTGGTCGACCAGCAGGATCGAGTTGTTGACGACGATCCCGCCCATCATGATCACGCCGATGTACGCCTCACGCGTGAAGGTCGCGCCGGTGTAGAAGAAGATCAGGAACACGCCGACGAGCGCCATCGGGACGGCGAGCAACACGCAGAGAGGCTGCCGGATCGACTCGAAGAGCGCGGCCGTGACCATGAAGATCAGCACGATCGAGACGGCGAGCACGCCGTAGATCTGGCCTCGCTCCTCGGCAGACCAACGCCACTGGTCGCGCCCCTCCAGCTTGTAGCCGGGCGGGACCTGCGTGGTGTTGATCACCATCTCGTGGATCCGGTCGCCGAGCTTGGTCGGCCCGCGGAACTCGTACGCCACGTTCCGGCGATATTGCTGGTTCTCGCGCACGACGCGGTTCAACACCTCCCGCTCGGTCAACGTCGCCACGTCCACCAAGCGCACCGCCTGCCCCGTCCGCGTCGGGATGAGGAGCTGCTGGAGCCCGAGGACGTCCAGCGTTTCGTTCCCCTCCAGCTTGACCTGGAACTGCACCTCCTCGCCGCCGATCCGGATCCTGTTCGGTATGTTGCGGCCCCGGATCGCCGTGCTCACGTGCCGAATGACGTCCTGGGCCGTGAGCTCGTGGAGCGCGAGCCGCTGGCGGTCGATGGAAAGAACGAGTTCGGTCGCCTTGTCTCGATCGTACCACCGGCCGGACGCGTTCGGATCCACGTCCCGGATGCGGCTGAACCCCTTGAGCCGTTCGGCCAGATCCTCGGCGATCTGCCGGACGTGCTCGTAGTTGTAGCCGAGGACCGAAATCGAATAATTCGGCGGGCTGCTACCGCCTCCGCCGAAGAACGGCAAGCCGTAGCCGTACACCGAGATGTTGGCGCCGCTGAACTGGTGCGCGAACGCCTGCATCTGCTCCGTGATCACGACCGGGACCTGCGTGAGGTTCAGCGAATCCGGGAACGTGACGCGGATGTGCGCATACTGCGGCTGCACCCTCGTGACGAAGCGGCCGACCTCGGGCATGCTCGCAAGCTTGCGCTCGAAGTACCGAGCCAGCTCGTCCGTGCGCGCCAATTCCTCGCCGCGGGGGAGCACCATGCGAATGTCGATGTACGTGTTGTTCGACCCCCAGCGGCCCCATACCACGCCGCGTGTCACATACTTGTCGAAGAGGTAATAGGACCCTCCGAGCATCGTCGCGGCGACCACGACGGTGACCCACGGGAAACGAAGCGTGCCTCGGATGAGCCCTGAATACAGCCGCAGGTAGAATGGTTGTCGGCCGGGTCCGACCTCCGCCGTCGGGCGGACCGTATGCGGCTCCACGTTGACCAGGAGCCGCGCCCCGATCGAAGGAATGAACGTGAACCCGACGAACAGACTCGCGAGCAGCCCGAAGCCCACGACGATGGCGAGCGGGACGTAGAACACGCGCAGCTCGCCTTGCAGGTACACGAACGGCACGAGCACCACGACCGTCGTGAGCGTCGATGCGAGGATCGCGATCACGACCTCGGTCGCGCCGCGCTCCGCGGCGTCCTCGGCGCTCAGGCCCGACCGCCGGAGCCGGTAGATGTTCTCCAGCACGACGATCGCGTTGTCGACGATCAGGCCGAACCCCATGGCCAGCCCCATGAGGGTGAGCACGTTCAGCGTGAACCCGCCGAAGTAGATCAGATTCAGCGTGATCAGGATCGAGAACGCGATCGTAGCAAATACGATTGCGGCTGAGGCGAACGACCCCAGGAAGAGCAGGAGCACGACGAAGATCACGCCGGCCGAGATCAGCGCTCGGAAGCGCAGGTCCGTGAGTTGCGCGCGTATCTCCTTGCTCTCGTCGTCGTCCAGGATGAGCCTCACGCCCGCCGGGTGGAGCGGCTCGATCTCGGCCAGCCGCTGCTTGACCCGGTCCGCGACCGCGACCGTGTTCGTCCCGGCTTCCTTGTATACGGTGAACGACAGCGCCGGGAAACCATCGATCCGGTAATAATTCTGCGGGTCCTCGTAGGTGTCGTGGATCCTCGCGACGTCCCGGATGCGGATTGGCTCGCCGCCGGGTATGAGGATCGGGAGGTTCGCGATCTCCGATGCCGATTCGGCGCGGTGCCGGATCGCGATCGAGCGCAGCATCCCCCGGGACTCGATGACGCCGGCCTGGCGGACGTACTCGAGCTCGGAGATTCGTCGCAGAACGTCGAAAGGCTCGAGGCGCAGCGCATGGATCTTCTCCTCGTCGAGTTCGATCTCGATGAGCCGCTGACGCCCGCCCAGGACCTGGACGTATCCGACGCCGTCGATCTGGGAGATCTCCGGCTCGATGACCTCGTCGACGTGCGCGCGTAGCGCCTCCAGCGTGTACGGCCCGGTGACCGTGTAGCGCAGGAACGGCCTGTTCTGCTCGGCGAACTCGTCGGGTATGTACGGCTCGATGATCGGCGTCGTGGCGTTGGCGGGGAGATCCGATTCGAGCGCGGCCAGGCGTTCGGACAGTTCCAGCCGCGCGAAGTCCATGTCGGTGCCACGCGCGAAGTGAACGGTGATCTCCGCGACGCCCCGACCGTACGACTCGTACGACTGGGACTCGATCTTCTCGACGCCCCGGACCTGCTGGATCGCCGCCTCGAGCGGGGCCGTGAGGAGCGCCTCCGTCACCTCGGGCGAGGCGCCCGAAATGTACGCCCTGACGAACAGCTGCGGCAGCGAGGTATCCGGCAGCAGCTCGATCGGAATGTTGCGCCAGGCCGCTACACCGAGGAGCGCCACGGCGAGGTACGCCATCGTCACGGCGACGGGTCGGCGGATCGCGAGACGAACCATCGTCGCACCTCAGTCGCCGTGCCCCAGTTCCGCCGCCACGGGCTCGGGCGCCGGGGCGACAGTCGCCGCCTTTGCCCGCCCGGGCAACACCCCACGCAGCCGCGCGCCCGCTTCGTCGATCAGGTGGTACGCAACCGGGATGACGAAGAGCGTGAGCGCGGTGGCGGTGAAGAGACCGCCGAAGATCGCGATCGCGAGCGGCGCGCGTAGGTCCGCGCCGCGCCCGATCGCGATCGCCATCGGCAAGACGCCGAGCAGCGTCGTCAGGGTGGTCATGACGATCGGACGCAGGCGGGCCCGGGCCGCCTCGAGGATCGCCTCGCGGACCTCATGTCCCTGCCGGCGCAGGTGGATGATCAGGTCGATCAGCACGATCGCGTCGTTGTCCACGATCCCGACCAGGATGATGATCCCGATGAGGCTCATCGCATTGAGCCCCGCGCTCGTCGCCCACAACGCGAGGATGGCGCCGACGAGCGCGAGCGGGACGCTGAGCAGGATCGTGAAAGGATGGATCAGCGACTCGAACTCCGCCGCCAGGATCATGTAGACAAGGAGCAGAGCCAGCGTGAAAGCGAATGCCAGGTCGCGGAAGCTGCGCTGCATTTCCTCGTTCTCGCCGCCGATCTCGACGCGCATGCCGCGGGGCGCGGGAAGCGACGCAACGGCGGCCTGCGTGGCGCGGAGCGCGACCTCCAGGTCGCTCCCGGCCACGTCGGCATAGACCGGGATCAGCCGGCTCTGCTCGAGCCGGCGGATCTCGACGGGCCCGAGCGCTTCACGCGTGCGGATCAGCTCGCGCAACGGAACCCCCGAGACGGTGAGCTGGTCCAGCGACTCGATCGACTGCCGCTGCTCCTCGGAGAGCCGCACGATCACCGGGACCTTGCGGTCGAAGTCGACCAGGTCCGTCGCCCTCGTACCGAGCATGAACTTCTCGATCGTTTCGGCGATCCGCCGCGGCTCGATCCCGAACGCGGCCGCGCGTTCGCGGTCGATCTCGATCTGCACCTCGGGCTGACCCAGCTCCATGCCGAGCCGAACGTTGGTGAGTTCGGGCACGTCGAGGAGCCGCCGTTCGACCTGCTGGGCGTAGGCGAGCGCGGCGTCGAGGTCGTCGCCGCGGATCCGGACCGCCAGGTCGGATTCACCGCCGCCGAGCAGGGTCCCGAGCGCGGTGGCGCCGCCCGTCTGGATCGCGAGCGAGCCGGGAGGGAACGACGCCAGTCGGGGCTCGATCCTGGCAAGGACATCGGCCGTCTTCGCATGCTCGGTGAGCCGGACCTCCAACACGGCGGTGTTCAGGCCGCTCTCCTCCGTTTCGACTTCGCCCGTCGCCGTTTGCCGACCCACCCGGGTAAACACCGCGTCAACGTCGGGATCGCCGAGGAAGATCTCCTCGAGCCGCGCGGCTTCGCGCGATGTGACATCGAGCGGCGTCCCACGCGCGAGCTGCAGCCGGACCCGGAACGCACCCTGGTCCACGTCCGGCAACACGCTGCGGTCGAGCGCGAGCGCGAAGACGACGGACACGGCCAAGAGCCCGAGCCCGATCGCGACGACCCTGCCCCGATGGTCGAGAGCGTAGGCGACGCCCCGCGCGTACTTCTCCGTGACCCGACCGAACATTCGATCGAACGCCTCGAGCGGCGGCATGGTAACGCGGCCGATCGCCGCGCCGACCCGCCGGATCCCACGGCGAATCAACCCGCGCGGCTCTTCGCGGCGGTCCGTCCAGCGCGCGGCCATCATCGGAAGGAGCGTGACCGAGACGAGGAGACTCGCGAGCAGCGAGAACGCGACCGCGAACGAGAGCGCGCCGAACAGCTCGCCGGCGATCCCCTCGACGTAGATGATCGGCCCGAAGACCGCGATCGTCGTCAGCGTCGACGACGTGATCGCGGCCTGCACCTCTTCGGCGCCCAGGACCGCCGCCGCGGCGGCGGTCAGCCCCTTCTCCCGGTGTCGGAACGTGTTCTCCAGCACCACGATGGAGTTGTCCACCAGCATCCCGATCCCGAGCGCGAGCCCGCCGAGGCTCATGATGTTGAGCGACACGCCAGCGAGGTCGAGGAGCGCGAACGTGCCGATCACCGAGATCGGGATCGCGAGGCCGATCGCCACCGGGTAGCGCGCGTCCCGCAAGAACAGGAACAGGACGAGGAAGGCAAGGACGCCGCCTTCGATCAGCGCGTCGACGACGCTGTCGATCGCGTCCGAGACGAAGCCGGCCTGGCTCATCGCCACATCCAGCTTGACCTCGGGGTGCTCCTGGCGCAGCTGCTCCACGACCTCCTCGACCCGCTGGGCGACGCGTACGGTGTTCGCGCCCGCTTCCTTGTACAGGAGCAGCCCTACCGACTCCTCGCCGTTGTACCGCGCGATCGACTGCCGCTCCGCGTACCCATCCACGACGCGGGCGACGTCGCGAAGTAGGATGGTCTGGGGCCGCGTCGCACCGGTCTGCCCCGCCCCGCCGGTTCGGCCGGGGCCGCTGCCGCCGTTCGCCCGAACCAGGAGCGGCACCTCGGAGATCTGCTGGACGGTCGTGAGTTCGCCCAGCGTCCGCAGAGAGTAGCGATAGCGGCCGCGCCGGATCGTTCCGCCCGGGGCGGACGCGTTCGCCGCCGCGAGCGCGGTCTCGATGTCGTTGATGGACAACCCGAAGCCCTCCAGCCGCACCGGGTCGACCTCGACGTGGATCTCCCGCTCGAGGCCGCCCGTGACCGCCGCTTGCGCCACGCCGTCGATCTGCTCGAGCCGCCGCTTGAAGACCGACTCGGCGAGCTCCTTGAGCGACCAGAGGTCGTTGGAGCCCGCCACGGCCAGCGCCATGATCGGCTCCGAATTGGGATCCGTACGAAGGACAGCGGGGCGCGACGCCTGCTCCGGGAGAACGTCCCGAAGGTTGTCCAGCCGCTCCCGTACGTTCAGCGCCGCGAAGTCCATGTCCGTGCCCCACGCGAAGCGGAGCGTCACCAGCGACACGCCTTCGCGCGAGACGCTCTCGACCCGCTCGACGCCCGGCACCGCGCTGACCTGGCTCTCGATCGGCTGGGTGACGAAGCGTTCCACCTCGGCCGGCGCGACGTTCGGGTACGTCGTGTAGATCACCAGCTTCGGGTACGCAATGTCCGGAAGGAGGTCGATCGGGAGGCGCCGGAACGAGATCAGCCCGAGGAACACCACGGCCGTGAACAACATGGCCACGGCCACGGGCCGGCCGACGGACCGCGATGGCAGCGACATCTTACGGCCTCACCTCCCTCCCGACCTTCGTTTCCAGGTTGACCAGCGCGACGACGTAGCTGAACCGCGCCTGGACCGCTTGCTGCTCCGACGACGACGCCTGGTCGATCGCGCTCTGCAACTGGAGAAACGAGACGCTCGTCCCCGTCCGATAGCGCTCCTGGGTCAGGGCGAGCCGCTCCTGGCTCAGCGCGAGCGCCCGGTCTGCGAGCTCGACGGCCCGGTACGCGTTGACCAGGTCGACGTACGCTTGCCTGACCTCCGTTTCGACGGCGAGTCGTTCGGCACGCGCCTGCTCCCGCGCGTTCGCCGCGCGAACCGACGCCTGCGCGATCTGCGCCGAGGTCTGGAAGCGCGTGAACAGCGGCAGACTCACGTTCAGGTTGAGTCCCCAGGAGCTGTTCGGCGCATTCAACTCGAAGAGTGCCCCGTAGCCGTCCTGGGCGGTGCTACGCCCGTACGATATGTTCCCCGAGATGCTGGGCAGGCGCGTCCCCTTCGCGGCGCTCGCCGACAACTCCGCCTGCCGGACCTCGGCCTCTCGCTGGGCGATTCGCGGGCTCGACGCCATCGCCGCCTGCACCAATGCCTCCACGTCCAGAGCCGAAGGATCGAAGACCTCCGGGAAACCGTCGGTGAGCGCGAAGTCCGGGGTTCCCTTCACGCCCATCACGCGCAGGAGATCGAGCCTGGTCTTCTCGACCTCGCCCTCCGCCTGGAGCACCGCCTGTTCTTGCCTGGCCACGGTCGCCTGCGCGCCGAGGACGTCCTCCCGGTTCGCCGACCCGATCTGGAACCGCTGATCGGTCATCGCCAGCTGTTCACGGGCCGATTGCAGCAGCGCCCGCTCGACCTCCAACCGCTGTTCCGCCTGCACCGCCCGGAAGTACGCGGTGGACACTTCCTGTCTGAGCTGGAGCCCGGCCACCTGGACCAACGCCTCCGCCGCCCGCATACCGGCCCGCTCCGCGCGTGCCCGGTTCACGTTGCCGAATCCATCGAACAACGTCATCTGGAGAGAGATCCCCTGGGACGCATTGCTCGTCTTCGACACGAAGACCTCGGGGCGGTCCAGGATCTGACCGAACTCGTCTTCGGCGCGCGATGTCCTTCGCTTCGACGCACCGAACGACATGCTGGTCGTCAACGACGGCAGCAGCTGCCCCCACCCCACCCGCTGCTGCGCCTCCGCCACCTCGAGCTGGTTGAGCTGCTGCGAGAAGGTCGGGCTGTTCGCCCTCGCGATCTGCAGCGCGTCCTCCAGCGATAGCCGCTCGGGGACTCCCTGCGCCCACGCCGCCGGCGCCACGAGGAGGATTCCCGCCAGTACGATGATTCTCATGGCCCGCTCTCCTCCTCGATCAACTCGGCCGGCCGCCCGCGGCGGCTACGCTTTCGACAAGCCGCACGCTGGCGTCGTGCGTCAGCGTATAGTGCCCGTTCGTCAGCACGATCTCTCCCGGCTCGACGAACTCCGTCTCGGGGTGCCGGACGATCTCGACCATCGTCTCGTTCTCCAGCCCCGTCGTCACGTAACGCCATTTGGCCCGGCCGTTCTCGAACACGAACAGCATCGTCCGCCGGTCCCGCTCCAGGATCGCCTCGCGCGGCACCAGCACCCGGTCCGGGAAGCGCCGAGCCTCCAGCTGCACCCGCGCGTACATCCCCGGGAGGATCTTCCCTTCCGGGTTCGGCACCGTGACCGTCACCTTCGCCATCCGGGTCGACGGATCGATCATCGGGTTGATCGTCTCGATCGTCCCCGTGAAGGTCGTGTCCGGGAACGCGGCGAACGAGATCGTCGCCTTCCGACCCGGCGCCAGGTACGCGATCTCCCCTTCCAGCACCTGCACCTCGACCTTGATCGGGTCCAGGTCGACCACCGTCATCAGTTCGTCCGACGCGCGAACCCACTGACCCGGCACGACCTTCACCGACGCAACCCGCCCCGGGAACGGCGCACGCACCCGCGTCCTCGCCAGACGCAGCTCCGCGTCTTTCAGCGACACCCGCGCCTGGTCCAGCTGGCTCCGCGCCCGCGCGACCCGCTCCCGCTCCTCGCGCACCGATGCGTCTTCGATCCGATCGTCGAAGAGCGTCAGCTCGCGGAACTGCGCCTCGGCCGAGGTCACCTGCGCCCGTGCCCGCTCCAACTCCAACTCGAGTTGCGTCGGATCGATCTCCACGAGCAGGTCGTTCGAGCCCACCCGCGCATTCTCCCGAACCCGCACGCCGAGCACCTGCCCCTCGACCTGCGCCAGCAGCGTCGCCTGCCGGTACGCCGCGGCCTGGCCCGACGCGCTCACCGACAGCACCAGCGTGTCCCGCACGACAGGCGCTCCCTCGACCGGGATCGCCACGTCCGTCGAGAACGCCTCCGTCGAGGCCACGACCGGACGCTCGCCACCGTTCGTGCCGGTCTCCGACTCGTCCTGCTCCTTGATGCGCATGTAGATCCCGGCCCCCATCACCGCCACCACGAGGACCGCAACGACGTAGCTGATTGCTTTTCGGGGAAAGGCCATGGTCGTAATCGCCAATGGATTGGAGGGTCGGATGGCCGACGCGCCCCCGCCGGGCACGTCCCTGGACACAGTACTCTACGAGTTGCTCCGCGGCATTTCCATGCTCGCCTCGGCCAACGCGTCGCGGCCGCGGCCTCCTCTAGGATGCCACGAATCTCGAAAACGTTGCTCGGGCCGTTGGCGATACCGCCCGTCGAATCTCGAAACTATAGTCTTAGTTGATGCCCGGTCAAGGGCGAGAACGACGGCCGAACCGGCGAATCACTTCGGTAAGTCGTTGGACGATACGGTGCTCGCGTTCGTGCAGTTTCAGCAGGTGCTCCGTGGCATCGTCCTGGGCATTGACCTGCGCCTCGGCGATCATGCGGCGGTAACGGGCAAGGGCATCGAGCCGGTCGCAGAGCTCGCGCTCCAGCGGGTCGTCGCCGGAACCGTCGCGGTCGGCATCCTCCCAGAAGGCGTCGATGCCGGGAGTCGGGTAGGCGTCTCGATCCATGTCGGCGGCCCGTGGTGCGAACGATGCCGGAACGCGAGAAAACCGAAATCCCCGGGCGCGAGCGTCGAAGATCCGGGGCGTCTTCGCTGGACTCGACTTCGGGCGTTGCAAGGCGCGTTCCCATCCGGCGACGTCGTGTGGAGACCGAGGGCGTGATGGCGGAGAACTTGCACCGTGCCTTCGCTTCTTGAAAGGCGATGGGACGACGCTCGTTGGCCGGGGCATCGGCCCGCGTACCGCGCCCGCCGGTCGCTGCCTGGAGGAGGTATCGTGGATTGGGTCCGCCTGCACCTCATGGTCAATCATTTCCCGATCATCCTCGGGACCGCGGGCACGCTCGCGGGTTTGGCCGCCCTTCTCCGGCACGAGGAAGTCGAGGAGCACGAGGCGACTGGGCTCTGGGCGCTGATCGCCCTCATCGCCGCAGGGGTCGCCGCGGCGGCGTCGCTGTGGAAACCGACTCCAGCGGTGCGCGGCGTGTTCGTCGCGGTGGCGTTCGTGGCGATGGTCGTCACGGCATACTCGGCGCTCGAAGGCGGTGAGATCGTCCACGACAGCCCGGAACTCGAGCGGCGCCCGACGATGGCGCCCGCTGGCGGCTCGTAGCCCTGGCCGGCGCTCCCGGTTCCCGCCGACAACCCGGTTGTCGAACGATGCCCGGCGCCGTGCTTCCCCCAGACCACCGTTCACCGCGCGAGGTCCTGGGGCACTATCTGCGAGATCTCGTCTACGGCGCGAACGACGGGATCATCACGACGTTCGCGGTCGTCTGCGGGGTCGCGGGCGCTGATCTCTCGACGCGGATCGTGCTGATCCTGGGCTTCGCGAACCTCCTCGCCGACGGATTCTCGATGGGAGCGAGCAATTACCTGTCGATCCGGTCGGAGACCGCCGCGCGGACCGCCGCCGGTGAGGAGGCCGTAGAACGACACCCGTTTCGCCACGGCGTCGCGACGTTCCTTGCCTTCATCCTTGCGGGGGTTGTGCCGCTCGCGGCGTACATTATCCCCCTCCGCGGACGCGAGCCTTTCCCGGTGGCGATCGTGTTGACCGGGCTCACGCTCTTCGGCGTCGGCGCATCGCGCGCAGTCGTGACCCGGCACTCGTGGTGGCGTAGCGGGACGGAGATGCTGCTGGTCGGGGGCGCGGCGGCGGCCGTCGCGTACTTTGTCGGAGCGGTCGCGGCCGCGGTCACCGGTGGCCGCCCACTGTGAGACGGAGGTGGTAGCGTGCCGCCGGATCGGGCACGGGCCGCCGTCCGACAAGGCGGGCCATCGGCACACAGCACCGCGCGGCACGCTTGTTTCCCGCCCGACCCCGGCCGTAAGTTCCGTATCGGGCCGAGCCCGTCGCCACGATCGTGCTTGTTCGGAGGCCAGCGATGTCCAGGGTACCGCCGTTGAGGATCCGCGAGCTCGACCGCCGTGAAATCGACGAGATCCTCTCGCGCAACAACGTCGGACGGATCGCCTTCTCCTTCCGCGACCGGGTGGACATACAGCCGATCAACTACGTCTACTCCGACGGATGGCTCTATGGCCGGACGTCGCCCGGGACGAAGCTCTCGACGATTCAGCACAACTATTGGGTGGCGTTCGAGGTCGACGAGATCGAGGACGCGGCGAACTGGCGCAGCGTCGTCATCCACGGCGGGTTCTACACGATCCCGGCGTCCGGTTCTCCGCAGGCAATGGAGACGTGGGACCGTGCGGTGGAACTCCTTCGGACGCTGTGGCCGACGCTCCTCACGCCGGACGATCCCGTGCCCCACCGCTGGGTCCTGTTCCGGATCGCCGTGCAGGAAGTTCGAGGACTCGCCGCCGGCGGGGAGGAGCCGCCCGGCGACATCGAGGGTGGCGAGGAGCAGCCTGACGACATCGGGGGTGACGAGGAGGTGCCCGGGGACGTCGGAGGATGAACGAGCGCCCCGGGGCGGGTGCTCCCGGGGCGCGTCGTTCCGATCCGTCGCCGAAGTTCAGCCGCTGACGCGGTCCTTGAGCCCCTTCCCCGCCCTGAAGGCGGGCGCCTTGGTCGCGGGGACCCGCATCTGCTGACCCGTGCGCGGATTCCTCGCCATTCGCTCCGCCCGTTTCCGGACCTCGAACGTGCCGAACCCCGTGATGTTGACCCTGTCGCCCTTCCTCATCGCCGTCGCGAGGATCCCGTTCTGTGGATCGAACAGCGCGTCGACGACCGTCCGCGCATCTTTCTTCGACAGTTCGCTGCGCTGGGCGAGGGCGTCCACCAGTTCGGATTTGTTCATGATCGCCTCCTTGCAAGGAAGTACCGTAGGCCCGCGGAGTCGCCGGGCTCCACGCAAGGAAAATGCCCTTTCGCGGCGCCCTCCGGTCGAGACCCGTTCCTACAAGCACACGTCTTGCCGGGATATCCGGCACGGCGTCAGGCCCTCGGCCGCCCGCCTCGCCGGTCGCGGCAGTCTAAACTCGATCGGACTCACGCCGAAACTATTTACGACACAACATCTTATTCGGGACGCTGTCGGAGATTCGGCCGCGTCCCGAGACGCACGCCGGCTGTGGCGATGTCGCCAGCGCCCAGTCTCGGCGGGCTACGCATTTCTGGATCGGCGGAAAACTTTTCGAGGGCTCGTTCGACCCTGTCAGGGGCGGTGCGACGTATGAGCAAGGAAAGCACGGTGCAAATCGAGGACGGTCAGCTCCCGAATTTGATCGCCGAACGTGACCGCTACCAGCAGTGGCTGGAGCAGCTCGAATCGGGGCGGGACGAGATACCGGAGCACATCTACGAGCGGATAGCGGCGGACTACGCGGCGCGGCTCGAGAAAGCGGTCGAGCAGCTCCGCACCCACGTGGGCGAACTCGAAGGGCGGCTCGCGGAGCGACGGAAAGCTCTGGCGGCCGCCGTGGAGAAGGTCGCCGCGTGCAACGACAAGCTGCTCGAGGCGCGGGTTCGCCATCGAGTCGGAGAGTACGACGATCGACGCTGGGCGTCGGTCGAGAAGGAACTCACGTCGGCCATCGAGGCGGCGGAACGGCAGCGCGCCGCACTGGAAGCCGAGGTCAAGCGTCTCGAGAGCGCCCTTGCCGACGTGCGGCAGCCGGCGCTCACCGCTGAAGACGTGGGAGACACACCCTTTCTCAAGGCGCTGGCGGCTGCGGGTGCGTCCTCGGAGCCGCCTGCCCGGAACGGCGGCGCGGAGCTACGTAACGGGGCGTCGCGCGGCGCGGTTCGGGGCGACGAACCGTCGCGTGGCCGCACCCGCAAGCCGACGGAGCTGCGAACGCTCCGCTGCGACACGTGCGGGTCGTTCAATCTTCCGGAGGCGATGTTCTGCGAGGCGTGCGGCGACGACCTACCTGCGCCGACGCGCTGAATCTCGCGTCATACCGAACCGGGCAGATTCAGTGCGATCCCGGTAGCCCCGCAGCGTCGGTCGCGGCTCCGACCGGCGCTGCGAGCTCGTGGGTCGGGTCGTCGGCCGCCGGCGCGTGGGCGGCCGGCGGCGTCGCGACCAGCAACGCCGTTGCGACGAGTACGACCGTTCCGGCTACCAACTCCACCGTCGAGGAGCGACGCAGCTTCGAGATCCCGGCGTCGTCACCGAGCGTCGGCTTGACGCGGAAGAGGTTGTACGCCCCGAGCCCGACGGCCACGGCGATCGCCGCGAGCTTGACGAGGAACGTCCTTCCGTAAGGGCTGTCGAAGAGGGCGGCTACGCTCCCGAGATGGAGCGCCGTGGCATAGAGCCCGGTCGCGGCGAGGACGCCCGCGAAGGCGATGGCCGCCGGCGAGAAGGCCCGGATCAGCGCAGCGACCGCCGGGCCGCGGAGCGACGGATCGAGGCCGAGCGCGGCCGGGATCCCCGCCGCAACGATCAGCGCGAGCGTCCCGAGCCAGCCGCCCGCACCCACGACGTGCAACGCATCCGCCACGACCGGCAGCCCCGCGCTCCCCTGAGACGCCACCGCATGCCCGGACAGGGCCGGAGTGACGGCCAACGCCGCCGCGGCGACGACGGCGGCGCGCCAACCCACATTCACGCCGCGGCCGCGGGCGAGGCCGAGTCCCACGAGAGCGAGCGTCGTTCCCGCCACCTGCACGATCCAGCCGGTGCCCCAGGCGGTGCCCGTGACCAGAGTCCGCATGACGCCTGCGTCCAATCCGCCGATGGCGATGGCCTGCGCCACGAGCCGGAGCGCCGCCGCGGCGAGGAGGGCCCATCCCAGCGCCATGCCGATGACGCGAGCCCGGTCGGAGGCCGGCGCGACCACGGCCGCGACCGCGCCCCCCACCCGCTCCACCGCTCCGAGCACCACCACGCGGAACGCCACGCACCCGATCAAGCAGATCAGGCAGAGAAAGGTGAACCACCGAATCGCGACATAGGCGGGCGACGAGACTCCGAAGGACCGTGGCGCGGGCCCGGCCGCGGACGACGCATCGGACGCCGCGGCATCGCCCCGGTCCGGCACGACCCCGCCCGAATCTGTCTCGTCGCTCGCGTTCGCCCCGCCGTGCGCTCCGTGGCCTGCCGGGTCGGGCGACTCGGCGTCGGGGTCGGTTGCCGCCAGCCCCGTCGCCCCCGCGGAGATGACGAAGCCGAAGGTCCCCTGCACCGGATGCCCGTCCGACCCGACGATCCGCCAGCGCACCGTGTAAGCCCCGGCCCGGAGCCGGCCGCTCACCGCGGCCACGAGCACGTTCGCCGAATCGCGGTCCGCCACGGGCGCCGACAGATCGACCGGGCGACCCGTCGGATCGATCAGCTCGATCCGGGCAAGCGAAGGATCGACCGCGCGCGTGAAGGTCAGCCGCAGCTCACGAGGCGCGGCGTCGAGCACCGCGCCGTTGGCGGGAGACGACCGCCTCAGCCCGTCGTGGGCCGCCGTCGCTTCCCCGACGAGCCCGACCAGGAATCCCACGGCGAGAAGCAACACCCATGGACCGCCGCGTCCACGTGCAGCTCTGCTCACGATCCCTCCAGCGTTGGGTGGCCGCAGATCTTTCCCCTCCTCGCCCCGGACCGCCCTTCCACCCTCTCCGCAGGAAAGTAAACCGGTCGGTCGCCGGGGGCCATTCCCCGCGAGGGGGAGAACGCCCGACGACCGACCTGCGCCACACCGCGCTCATGTGCCGGGTATGGCGGGCGACTACGGCCGTGGCCCGTCCGCTGCGCGAGGCATCGCCTGCTCCGCACCCTCGCGCAACGCCGGCACCAGCTTCCCCTCGGCCATCGTCTTCGCGGCGGTGCGCAGACCCTGGCGCACGTCCTGGATCGCGTGTTCCTTCACCTCGTCGGCCCGGTCCCACCGCAGTTCCGGCCCGTGCCCCTCGGCGATCCCGCCCGCCGCCGCCACGCCGACCCCGTGCTCGTAAACCAGTTTCCCGCCCAGGTACGCGCTGTAGGCCACGGCGCCCATCGAACCCAACGCCGTCGCCAGGTAACGCAGACTCGGCTTCTCGCGGCGCGCACGCACGACGGCCATCGCCGTCGCGAGCGTGACGAAGCCCACGTTGAGCGTGCGGTGCGTGACCAGCATGTCGTCGGCCCGTTTGTCGGGTAGCTCCACCTCTTCCTGGGCAATGAGGCCGAACACCCCGGCCAGCGCGCCCGTCGCGGCGGTCAGCGCCATGCCGAGCTTGCCGATGCCGAGCAGGGTACGGCTCCCCGTCAGCTTCCCGAGGAGATCGGAGCCGACGGACAGGCCGAGGAACGCAATCGGATAATGGACCAGTGCCGGATGGACCTCCTGGAGGCGCATCGTCATGGTGGACTCCTCGATTGAGTGAGCGTACTCCTCGCGGGGCTCGCACCGCATGAATGACGCCAGCGACGACGTCGCCTCCTCCGCCGCGTACCGCCCGCTCAGACCACCTCGAAATTCAGCATCATCCCCCCATCCTCGTGCTCCAGCCGGTGGCAGTGGATCAGGTAAAGGCCACGGTAATCGCCGAACCGAACCAGTACGTCCACGGTTTCGCCATCCAGCAGGAGGACCGTGTCCTTCCACCCCCGCTCCCACGGGAACACGCGCCCGCGCCCGCCCGAGCGCGAGACCACCTGGAAATGCGCGCCGTGTACGTGCACCGGGTGTGGCCCGCTGCCGCCGGAGCGGAACGTCCACCGTTCGACTCGCCCGAACGGGACCCGGAAATCGATCCGATCGGGATCGTAGCGCTTCCCATTGATCTTCGAGTGCCCCTCGAAGACGAACGTCCGCTCGGCCCGCACATCCGAAGGCGAGAGCGGTTCGATTACCGAAAGGCGCGGTGGGAGCTGCGTCCGATCGGCCACCGGCGTGTCCGCCACGACGAACTCCACGAGATCCCACCCCGACCGCAGGCACCGCAAAGCGACCCGCTCACCGGGGACGCTCGATCGGAAGTCGACCAGGAGATCGACTCGCTCGGCCGGGCCAAGCTCCACCCGGGACACGTCCTCCGGCGCCTCCAGCAGCCCACCATCGCTGCCGATGACCGTCATCGCAGCACCGTTCCCGAGCGCCAGTCGAAACACCCGCGCGTTGGAGCCGTTGAGGACGCGCAGCCGGTAAACCGCGCGCTTCACCTCGTACCCGGGGTACGGAACGCCGTTGACGACCGGGAAATCGCCCCGCGGACTCGTCGGATCGCTCGCGTACCGGAGCGCGCCCGAGCGGTCGACCCGCGCGTCACGCATGATGAGCGGCAACTCGAAATCGCCGCTCGGAAGCCCGAGCGCGTCCTCCTGGTCGTCCTCGACGATCAGCGCACCCGCAAGCCCGCGGAACACTTGCTCCCCGACATGGCGATGCGGGTGCGGATGGTACCAGGACATCCCCGCACGCTGCCGGACCGGATAGCGGTAAACCGCGTCGCTCCCCGGGGCGACCGGGTTCGTCGGGTGCCCGTCCATCTCGGACGGCGCGACCATCCCGTGCCAGTGCACCGTCGTCTCCTGCGACAGCGCGTTGCGGAACCGAATCTCAAACAGTTCGCCCCGTCGCACGCGGATCGTCGGCCCGGGCACCTCGTCGTTGTACCCCCACGCGCCCGCGATACGGCCGTCCCCGAGCTCGATCCCGGCGCCGCGCGAGGCCACCAGCTCGCCCCGCCCCGTCATGGTTCGCCCGAACCTCAACGGTGGACGCACCGCAGGCTCTGGAAGCGTCGGGAGCCTCTCGCACGCCGACCCCAGCGCCAACCCGCCCACCGCCACGGCACCGGCGGACAGCGCCGTGTATCGTATGAACTCACGTCGATCCATGAGAAAACCTTCTCTCATCACGCGGCGCCGGGTCACGAGGCTGCGTCGCCAACCGACCCCGAGCCCATCCGCAACTCGTGCGTCGCCTCGAGCTGGAGCCGGGCAACCTCCTCCATGAAATCGGCGAGCAGCTCCAGCTGGTCGTCACCGTAGCGCGCGTACAGGTCGGCAAGACGCCGCTCGAGACCGCCGAAGCACGCGCCGACCCGCTCCGCCACCACCGCCTCGTCCATGGTCACGACCACCCGCCGGCCGTCCTCGGGGTCACGCCGGCGGTGCACCCAACCGCCCCGCTCGAGGCGATCCAGGATCCCCGTCACCGATGCCGGCGCGAGCCCTGTGCGCTCCGACAACTCGCCCGCCGTCATCGCGCCGTGGCGTTCCAAGAGCCCCAGCGTCTTCCAATCGCTCGCGCCTAGGCCGAGCCGCTCCGCCAGCACCGAGTGGAAGAGCACGATCGCGTCACTCAGTTGGCGGCCCGCCGCGCCCAGGCGTTGCAGCAGCGCCTCTCGCCGCGCCGCCGATCCTCCGGTTCTTGACATGCGATGGCTCCGGTTGATATTTCGTTCGTACGAACAAAATAATACGACCGCGCGCGCGGTCAAGAGAAGGAGAGATAGATAGCATGAAAGCAATCATCATCGGCGGGGGCATAGCGGGGCCCGTGACCGCCGTCGCGTTGAAGCGAGCCGGGATCGAGGCCGTCATTCACGAAGCGCACGACGGCCCGGCCCCCGACCGCGGCCTCTTCCTGGGACTCGGCGTCAACGGGATGCGTATCCTGGAGGACCTGGGTCTCCTCGACCCCGTGCTCCGCGGCGGCGCGATCCCGACGCCGACGATGACCTTCTGGAGCGGGACCGGGAAGCGCCTGGGCTCGGTCTCGAACGGCCGGCTCGCGTCCGGGGTGCCGAGCGTGACGATCATGCGAGGCGCGTTGCAGACTGCGCTGGGCGAAGCCGCGCGTGGGCGCGGGATCGACGTGCGATACGGCGAGCGATTCGTTGCGTACGAGGAAACGGACGGTGGGGTCGTTGCGCGTTTCGCGGACGGGACCGTCGCGGAAGGCGACGTGCTGATCGGTGCGGACGGCATCCACTCCCCCGTCCGGGGCGTCATGTCGCCCGACGCCCCGGCGCCCGCCTACACCGGCCTGCTGAACCTGGGCGGCGTGGCGCGCGGGACGAGGCTCGAGGCGACGCCGGATTCGATGCACATGGTGTGGGGGCGGCGCGCCTTCTTCGGGTACACCGTCCTTCCGGGGGGCGAGGCGTGGTGGTTCGCGAACGTCGGTGAGAGGGCAGAGCCCGGGCGGGAGGCGCTGGCGTCAGTCGGTACGACGGGCTGGAAGCGACGGCTCCGCGAGCTGTTTGCGGACGACCCGCCGCACCTCGTGGAGATGATCGAGCGCACAGAGGAGATCGGTGCGTTCCCGATCCACGACTTGCCGACGGTCCCCCGCTGGCACAAGGGTCGAGCGGTCCTCGTCGGCGACGCTGCCCACGCGGTTTCGCCGAGCTCCGGCCAGGGCGCGTCGCTCGCCGTGGAGGATGCGGTCATGCTCGCCCGGTGCCTGCGCGACCTCGACGAGCCCGCGGCCGCGTTCGCTCGGTACGAGGCGCTGCGGCGGCCCCGGGCGGAGAAGATCGTCGCAGTCGGTCGCAAGCGCGGCGAGTACAAGGCGCTGAAGAGCCGGGCGGCCGTATGGTTCCGGGACCTCGTAATGCCGGTCGCCCTTCGGGTCTTCGCCCGAGAGAGCGCAATGTCGTGGCTTTTCGACTACACGATCCCTTGGGACGAGCGCGTGGCGTGAAGCGTTGGCGCCGCGGTGGCCAAGGCGGCTACCGCGGCCAGCGCGGCACCTCCGGGGCGGGCTAGCCGGTCGCAGACTTCACGTGGTTGCCGGCCGAATCGAACACAATGAGCTGCTGTGTCCGTCGCTCGAGGATCCAGATCCGCCCCTCCCGGTCCACCCCGAACGCCTCAACGTGTCGACGGTCCCCGCCCAGCCGGTCCGGGGCGGACGAGAGTCCGCCGTGCAGGCGAAGGAGATCAGCGTCTCCAAGGCGGCTGCGTGTCCGATCCTGCCCATACTCGAACTCTCCGACGATGCGTCCGCCGATGCGCCGTAGGGTACGATGCAGGACCTCGAATTCGGAGTCGCCCGACCCGGGGGAATTCAGGCGAAAGAAAATGCCCCCGGGAGGAGTTTCCCGGGGGGCGTCCGGCAGCGGAGGGCCAGGGATTCGAACCCTGAAGGGCTTGCGCCCGGCGGTTTTCAAGACCGCTGCCTTACCAATTAGGTCTAGCCCTCCGAAGTGCAATGGTCATAGAAAATTAACCAAAATCGCGCTCCTTGGCCAGCCTTTCTACGGCTCCATTTCGATGCGCGCGACCATTGGCTCGTCGAAGGAAGTACGAGGCATACCGAAGTACACCCCTGGCGGACCGAACACGGCCGGGAAGATCGGAACCGTGTCCACGACCGTCTCCCCGGTCGCGATCGACACCCGCAATACCTCGACCCCTCCCGTCGGCGCGGGGTCCGGTTGGATCGGCAACAGCCAGACGTGGCCGTCCGGATCCAGGATCAGGTCGCGGATCCGGAGGATCGCGGTCGGCTCGGGGATGTGGCCGCCCCCACCGGCCATGGCAGCCAGCTGTGCGAGCGCCTTGCGATCGAATGCCGGCGGCCTTCGATTCGGTAGCTCTATCGCGAGCGTGTCCACATGGGAGCCGTCGATCGACGCCACCACGAGCCATGGGCTCGCGCCGTCGGACGCGACGACACAGCTCCCGGCAACGTCCCAGAGGGGTCGCGCTTGCGTCGGCCCCCTGAATGGGACGCCGGGGCGGGCGATCGGGTTCGCCGCAACCGTCAACTCGAGCACCGGCGACACGGTGCCGTTCGCCCACCGCCTCACCTGGTATGGCACGCTGTCCGCCCGAACCGGCGGTCGGTCGGGAGCGTACTGGCCGCTCCAATCGAAGAACAAGCCGTAGGGAGTGAGACGCACCCCCCGTATCGTGATCGACATCCCCGCGCCGGCCGGATCAGAGATCAGGTTCTCCCGAAAATTCCCTTTGGCGTCGAAGAGACTGACGCGTCGACCTTCGTCGAATACGACGAGCAGTCCGTTGCTCCCGTGAAGCCGGCGCCACGGTACGCCGCCCGGCAGCCGCCATTTCAGGAACTCCCCCGGACCATCTCCTTCGCGGCCGAACGATCCCACGTACGCGAGGTCCGACGTGAGGCGGACCACCCGTGCGTTGCCCATGTCGAAGACGTAGAGCTCGTCATCGGCCCAGTGCACACCGCCGATGCTGGCAAACCAAACGTCCTCGGTGTTACCGGCGCGGGCGGTCTCCCTGTAGGAACCGCCGGCCCATCGACTCGGGCCGGGCGGGAACGAGCACGCCTCCGGCGGCTCGAACGAATCGGCCAGTGAGCCTCCACTGTCGGCACCGCACCCGATCAGCACGACCATCAGCGTTGCCAGCGGCCCGATCTTCGAGACAGGCATGGGAATGCGACTCATCGCGAGGTAGCGCTCCATGTCGTCGTTCCCCCCACGAGAAGTTCAGTCGATTGCCCGACAGACGGACGAACGCCGTTCGGTTATGCTTGTGATGCGTGAGGCGAGCCGCTCGGGCCCGCCGGGCGCGGCGCCCGTCTCGCGCGCGAACGTGAGCGACGCAGCCCGGAGGTAGCATCATGAACATCAGGGTCATCGCCCGGCACTGCACGGTCCCGGAAACCGTCATCCTGCATGCGCAGCGGCGTGTGGAGGAGCTCCGACGGTTCGATCCCCGGCTCCTGGCGGCGGACATCGCTTTCGAGCACGACGGCAGGCTCTATCGCGTCGATGTCCTTCTGAAGGTGGCCAGGATGCCCGATGTCTTCGCGCGAGGCGATGCCGAGGACCTGGGCACGGCGTTCCATCGCGCCGTCCAGCGGCTCCGGCGCCAGCTCGTTCGCGGGCGGCAGAAGATGCGGGCGCGCCGGGCGGCGCCGGCCCATGCCGCGCCCGCCGGAAACTGACACGGCTGGTTGGCGGAGCGCGGCGGCACCGCGAACGGCGCCCGCGCCGCCGACCGCGCTCAGTGACGAAACAGCCGTCGGCCAGTGAAGACCATGGCGATCCCATGCTCGTCGGCGGCGGCGATCACCTCTTCGTCCCGGACCGAGCCGCCCGGCTGGATCACCGCGGTCACGCCCGCCTCGGCGGCGGCATCGATCCCGTCGCGGAAGGGGAAGAACGCGTCCGAGGCGAGGACCGAGTCGCGTAGCTCGAAGCCCTGGTCGTGGGCCTTCATGACCGCGATGCGCGACGAATCGACGCGGCTCATCTGACCCGCGCCGATCCCGACGAGCCGCTCGTTCTCCGCGAGCACGATCGCGTTGGACTTGACGGAGGCGACGGCTCGCCAGGCGAAGCGCAGGTCGTTCCACTCCCGGTCGGTCGGCGGACGCTTCGTCACGACCCGCCATTCGTCCTCCGGAAACGTCATGCGCATTCGCCGCTGCACGACGAACCCGCCCCGCACCCTCTTGTAGTCCAGCTCCTCCGCGCCCGCCGGCTCGATCGGGAGCGCGATCAGGCGCAGGTTCTTCTTGGCGCGGAGCGCCTCGAGCGCGTCGTCGTCGAAGCCGGGCGCGACGATGACCTCGAGGAAGGTGCTCGCCATCGCCTGCGCCGCGGCGCCCGTGACCGGCACGTTGAGCGCGACGATGCCGCCGAACGCCGAGACCGGGTCCGTCTCGAGCGCGCGCCGGTACGCGTCCTCCGCGTCCTCGCCGAGCGCGATCCCGCACGGCGTGGTGTGCTTCACGATCGCGCACGCCGCGCGGTCGCTGTCGGCCCACGCCGAGACCGCGAGGACGGCGCCCTCGATGTCGAGCAGGTTGTTGAAGGAGAGCTCCTTGCCGTGGAGCTGGTTGAGGCGCGGCAGGGATCCGAGCGGCGCGCCGTCCTCGGCGTAGAACGCGGCCGTCTGGTCGGGGTTCTCGCCGTAGCGCAGGTCCTGCACCTTCGTGAGCCGGAGCGTGACGGACGCCGGGAACTCGGCGGCGGACGACGTCGCCTCTCCGCCCATCGCGGCCGCCTCGCGCTGCAGGTACTCCGCGATCGCCGCGTCGTACGACGCCGTGTGGGCGAAGACCTTCGCCGCGAGCCGAACGCGCAGCTCGTGCGGCACGCCGCCGCTGCGAAGCGCGTCGAGCACGAGCGGGTAGTCGTCCGGATCCACGACCGGTACGACCCAGGCGTGGTTCTTGGCCGCGGCGCGCAGCATCGTCGGCCCGCCGATGTCCACCTGCTCCATCGCCTCGGCGAGCGCGGCGCCGCGGGCGACCGTCTCGCGGAACGGGTAGAGGTTCACGGCGACGAGGTCGATCCCGGCGTAGCCGAGCCGCTCCATCGCCTCGAGGTCGCCGGGGACGTCGCGCCGGGCGAGGAGGCCGGAGTGAATTGCCGGGTGCAGCGTCTTGACCCGGCCGTCCATGATCTCGGGGTGCCCGGTCACGTCGCTCACTCCGCGGACGTCGATCCCGGCCTCTGCCAGCATGCGCGCGGTGCCGCCGGTGGAGATGATCTCCCACCCGAGATCCCGCAGTCCGCGCGCGAAATCGATCAATCCTCTCTTGTCCGAAACGCTAAGTATCGCCCTCGGCATCGCCCCACGCCCTCGCCTTGCGTTCGTGTCATTCCAACCCGAGCGCCCGCCGTACCTGCCGTGCGTCGGGTGCGTCGTCGTCTGCCAGCATGAACGTCGTCGAGTCCGGGACGTGGAACGCCCCGACGTCGCCGCCGGATGCGATACTCCGGGCGAGCGCCTCGACGACCATCGGGTAGATCGCATGTTCGACGCGCAGCACGCGCGCCGCAAGCGTCTCAGGAGAGTCGTCCGGCCGGACGGGGACCGGCCACTGGAGGAGGATCCGGCCTCGGTCGTACTCCTCGTCGACCAGGTGCACGGTCGCACCGCTCACGCGGCAGCCGGCCTCGAGAACGGCACGGTGGACCCGAATGCCGTACATCCCCTTCCCGCCGAACGCGGGGAGGAGCGACGGGTGGATGTTCACGATCCGGTCCCGGAACGCGTGAACGACCTCCGCCGGGATCAGCTGGAGGTATCCGGCGAGGGCGATCAGGCGAACGCCCGCGGCGGCGAGCGCGTCGAGCGTCTCGCGGGCCACGTCGTCGGCCGGGCGGCCGCGTACCGGGATCACCCGCGCAGGCACGCCCGCACGCGCGGCGCGCTCCAGCGCGACGGCATCCGCCCTGTCGCTCACCACGAGCGCAACGCGCGCCTCGCTCCCCGCGGGCCCGGACAGGTGCTTCAGGATCGCCTGCAGGTTCGACCCGCCGCCCGAAGCGAAGACGGCGATCGGGACCGCTCGCGCCCCGGCACCGGCTGCGTTGTCCGCCATGCTCGTCAAGCGAAGCCGCCCCGATACTGCGGGGCGAGGAACGGGTTCGTGGCGCGCTCGTGCCCGACCGTCGTCTCGGGGCCGTGGCCGGGATACAGCACGGTATGGTCCGGGAGCGAGAGGACCTGCTCACGGATCGATCGCATGAGCTGCTGGAAATCGCCGCCGGGGAGGTCGGTCCTGCCGATCGAGCCCTGGAAGACGACGTCGCCGACGAACGCGACGCCGGCATCCTCGACGTACAGGATCACATGCCCGGGTGCGTGCCCCGGCGCGTCCCGGACCTCGAAACGCGTGCCGCCTAGCTCGAGAAGCTGGCCGTGACCAAGGGCATGAGACGGGGGCGGCGGCGCCTCGACCCGCATCCCGAACAACGCCGCCTGCTCCGGCGCACGGTCGTACCAGGGCCGGGCGTCCGGGTGCAGGTAGATCGGCGCGCCGGTCCGCCGCACGAGATCCGCGACGCCTTCAATGTGATCGAAATGGGCATGTGTGAGGAGGATCGCCTCGAGCGCCAGCCCCTCCGCCTCCAGAGCACCCGCCATCGCCACTGCGCCCTCGCCCGGATCGATCGCGACGGCCGTGTCGTGGCCGCGCCCCCGGACGAGGTACGCGTTCTCTCCCATCATCGGGCCCGAGAAGACCCGGACCTCCAGCGGACCCGTCGCCAGGTCTGCCGCCATGCTCGCCTCCGATGCGATCGAATCCCGCGGGTACAATGGAGGACCCGCGTGGCCACCTCTTCCTGAAGGTACACAAGCGACGACGGGCTCGCAGGCAGCCCCCGCGAGCCCGTCACTCGACCATCCGTTGTTCGGACGCAGCTCAGACGGTGAACGAACTGCCGCAGCCGCAGCTGCCGACGGCGTTCGGGTTGTTGAACGTGAAGCCCGAACCCATCATCGTCGTGACGTAGTCGATCTCGACTCCGTCGAGATACTGCGCGCTGAACGGATCGACGAAGACGCGCAGCCCGTTCAGCTCGATCACCTCGTCGTCCTCCTGGGCCTCATCCTCGATGTTCAGCCCGTACTGGAAGCCGGAGCAGCCGCCCGGCAGAACGGCCACGCGAAGGCCGGCCGTCTCCGCCGCGCCCTGCTCCTCCATGAACTTCTGCACCTCGGAAATCGCAGTCGGCGTGACCGTGATGGTCATCCAATCCTCCTCTATCGTGTTCGGGATCCTCTCCCGGTGACCCCGGCCTGAGGGTACCCCCTCGAACGGCGCAGGTTTCAAGCCAAGGATAGACGGCGGCGCTGGGGGTGTCAACCCCGGATCGCCGCGTCAGGAGCGGCGCTTCGCGACTCTCGCGACCTCCGCGAGGTCGTCGACGACGAGCACGCCGGGCGGCGCCTGCGCCGCGTGAAGCTCACCGTAGCCGGTGCGAACCAGGAACCCCAGGCCGCCCAGCTCGCGGGCGGGGATTACGTCGGTCACCCGGTCGCCCACGTAGATCGAACGCGCCGGGTCGAGTCCGAGTTCCCGCGCCGCGCGGCGGTACATCCCGAGCCCGGGTTTCCTGCAGTCGCACGGGCCCGTGATCTCGGGGTGGTGCGGGCAGAAGTAAACGCCATTGAAGCGGACCCCGGCTTCGGCGAAGCGTTCCTCGACCCGCCGCTGGACGGCCAGGAAATCCGCCTCCGTGTAATAGCCGCGCGCGATCCCGGACTGGTTCGTCACGACCACCAGGCGGTACCCCGCAGCCGCGAGGGTTCGAAGCGCCTCCGCGGCGCGCGGGATCAGTTCGACGCCGGCCGGGTCGGCCAGGTACTCCTTCTCGACGATCAGCGTGCCGTCCCGGTCGAGGAACGCCGCCGGCCTGCCGGCCCCCTCACCCGGCGACATCGACCACGCGTTCAAGGAGCGCCGCCTCCTCTTCCTCGAAGACCGTCCTGGGATCGAGGACGACGCGTCCGTCGGCGATCCGGGCGACGACCGCCGGCTCGCCGCGTCGCAGCGCTTCGTCGACCTCCCGCGCGGAGCGCGGTGCGGGATCGATGGCTACCAGCGACGTCGGCAGCTCGACGCCCGGGTACGAGCCGCCGCCGATGGCGGATGCGCCGGGAGCGACGTCCGCCGCCACGCCGGCCGCACGAAGTCGGTCCGCCCACGCCCGCGCTCTCCGCTCGAGCTCGTCGGCCCCGAACGCGATCATTCGCAGCACCGGCACCTCGCGCAGAGCGACGTCGGGGTCACGATAGAGAGCGAGCGTCGCCTCGAGCGCGGCCAACGTCAGCTTGTCCACCCGGAACGCCCGGCAGAGCGGGTTCCTGCGCATCCGCGCGATCCGATCCGCGCGACCGAGGATGATCCCGGCTTGCGGGCCGCCAAGCAGCTTGTCACCGCTCATGGTGACGACGTCCGCGCCGGCGGCGAGCGCCTCGCGCGCCGTAGGCTCGTGCGGCAGCCCGAGCGGCTGGAGATCGAGGAGGAGTCCGGAGCCGAGGTCGTTGATCACGGGAACCCCGCGCGCCTGCCCCAGTGTGGCCAACTCCGGGAGCGTGACCTCGGCCGTGAAGCCCACGATCCGGAAGTTCGAGCGGTGAACCTTGAGGATCGCGCCGGTCTGCTCGGTGACCGCGGCCTCGTAGTCCTCCCGGCGAGTCTTGTTCGTGGAGCCGACCTCGCGCATGCGCGCGCCGCTCTTGGCCATGATCTCCGGGACCCGGAACGAGCCGCCGATCTCGACCAGCTCGCCACGGCTCACGATGGCGTCCCGCCCTTCGGCGAGGGTGTTCAGCGCGAGGACTAGGGCGGCGGCGTTGTTGTTGACGACCAGCGCTGCCTCGGCGCCCGTCAGTTCCCGCAGCAGTGCCGTGCAGTGGTCGTAGCGGGACCCGCGTTCGCCGGCCTCCAGGTCGTACTCGAGGTTGATGTACCCCGCCGCCGCCCGCGCGACCGCCTCGCGCGCCGCGGCAGGAAGCGGCGCGCGGCCGAGGTTGGTGTGCAGGACCACGCCCGTCGCATTGATCACCGGCCGCAGCGACGGGCGCGTCCGGTCCGCGAGTCGCGATGCCACCCGGTCGGCCCACCATGCGGGGTCCTTCCAGGCCGTGGGATCCTGGAGCGGCGACGCGCTGGCGCCGGCTCCGTCGGCCGTCGCTTCCGTGGCCGCGAGCCCGCGCCGCACCTCGTCCTGCACGGCCTGCAGCACCTCGCGCACCAGTCCTCGCGGCGCACCGGCCAGGACCGGCGCGAACGCCTCGCTCGCGAGGAGGCGGTCGACTGACGGGATCGCTCGGCGGGGGTCCGTCATCGTCGTCGAAGGATCGGGCTGGGCAGCGGCGATCCGGTGGTATCCGGCGGCACCGCCGGAGCGAGCGAGTCCGGCGGCACGGTGTCCTGCGGCGCGGGCGGGGCGGGCGTCGTGAATTCCGCCGTGCCACCGCCGCCCACGAGCCCGTGGATGTTGCGTATACCTTCGACGCGCACCAGGAAGCGCGCCCCGGGCGGCAACGGCGAGGCCGGCACGGCGACGAACTCCCGCGCCGGGAGAGGCGCGGCCGTGTCCGGTGCGGCACCTCCGGCCGCCGCGCGCTCGCCGACCGCGGCGACCGCATCTGCGACGCCGGCCGAGTCCCGCCCGACGCCGACCGAATCCGGCACACCGCCCGCCGAGTCCCGTGCGGCCTTCCGGCTCGCGACGAGCGCCTCGAATTCATGCACGTGCATCGCTTCGGCCGCGACGGCGAGAGAACTGTCGGGCAACGTGAAGATCTCGATCCGGACGCCGTCCAGCGGAACCGCCGGGTCCAGGAAGTCGTCGAGCCTGACCCTCACGTGGGTCGTGTCCGGCGCGTTGGCACCGGTTACGCGCGCCGGCGTCGTGTCGGCCGCGAGCAGGGCGAATTGGACCACCGCCGTGTCCGTGGCGCTCAGCGCGATCTCGCCGGAGTCGACCGGCTCGGAGAAATCGACGAGGCGGTTCGGGATTCGGTCCAGGTACGCACGAACGTCGTACACGCCCGAGGGGATGTGCCTCAGCGCGAACAGGCCGGCGCTGTCGGTGGCGGCGACGTACGTCACCGAATCGCTGCGATGCGTCGCCTCGACCCGCGCGGCCTGGACCGGCTTCCCCGTCAGCCGATCCAGCACCTGGCCGGCGAGCGCGGTGGCCGGGATCGGCGGGCCGGTCGAGAAGACCAGGTCGATCGGCTCGGTGCGCTTGTTCCCGAACAGGTCCTGAACGACCGGATGGACGACGATCCGGTAGACCCGATCGGGCTCCCACCCGCCCTTCAAGGAGATGCGGAGCTCGCGCCGACCTTTTTCGACCTTGACCTCGCCCGTCTCCGGCGAGACCGTCACCGCCTGCTCGATCCCCCGCTGGCTGATTCGCTCGTTGAACCGGATGACGACGGGCCCCTTCCAGCCCGGGACGACCGACATCGCCTCGGGTTCGACGGCGACGACAAATGGCGGCTCGCGGTCGGGCGGGCCGCCGGTCGGCGAGACCTCCTTCGCGCACCCCGCCGCGACGGCGGCCGCCACGCCGCTCACAAGAGCCAGTTCGCGGAACTTCACGTCAACGCTTTCAGCATGTTCGAGAGGCGGACGACCTGGGCGCGGAAGTTCTCCGCCTTCTCACGCTCCCGCTGCACGACATCCGCCGGCGCGCGCGAGACGAACTGCTCGTTGGCCAGACGTGCCTCCGTCGACCGCAGCTGGCCCTCGATCCTCTCGAGCTCGGCCGACAGCCGCGCCCGCTCCCGGTCCAGGTCGATCAGCCCCTCGAGCGGCAGGAACAGGTCCGCACCGCTCCTCAAGACCGCGCGCGCACCCATGCGTCCGTCCGGACCGCCCTCCCGCCTGACCTCGGCGACGCGGGCCAGACGCTGCACCGCACGTTCCTCCACGTCGAGCGCCCGGGCGAGCGCCGGCGGCATGTTGGACAGCTGCACCTCGACCTGCGCGCCCGCCGCGACGCCGTACTCCGACCTCAACGTGCGGATCTCACCGATCAGCTCCATGAGCGCCGTCATCTGCTCCTCGGCCTCCGCGTCGTCCCATTCGGGACGCGGGTCGGGCCAGCGCGCGATCACGAGCGACTCCTCCCGGCTCTTCCCCGCCGGGACCGGGAGCCGCAGCCAAAGCGCCTCGCTGATGAACGGCATGATCGGGTGCAGCAGCCGGAGGACGCCGTCCAGCACGGCGACGAGCGTCGACTGCGCCGCCCGCTTGCTCTCCTCCGTCGCCTCGCCGTACAGCCGCGGCTTGATCAGCTCGAGGTACCAGTCGGCGATCTCGCCCCAGAAGAAGTGGTAGACCGTCGACGCCGCCTCGTGGAACCGGAACTGCTCGAGGGCTCGCGTGACCTCCCGCGTCGCATGGTTGAGCCGCGAAAGGATCCAGCGGTCGGCCGGCTCGAGGGTTTCGCGGATCTCCTCGACCGGGCGGACCTCGGCGCCCTCCAGGTTCATGAGGGCGAAGCGGCCGGCGTTCCAGATCTTGTTCGCGAAGTTCCGCCCGGGCGCGAACGCCTCCTCCAGGTCTTGATAGTTCAGGTGGACGTCCGTCCCCACGCCCGCGGCGGCGATGACGGTGTAGCGCAGCGCATCCGCGCCGAACCGGCGGACCACCTCCAGCGGGTCGATCCCGTTCCCCAACGACTTCGACATCTTCCGGCCCAGGTGGTCCCGGACCGTGCTGTGGAGGTACACGTCGCTGAACGGGACCTCTCCCATGAACTCGAGCCCCGCCATGATCATGCGCGCGACCCAGAAGAACAGGATCTCCGAAGCGGTGCTCAGCGCGTGCGTCGGATAGAACGCCTTGAGCTCGGGTGTCTCGTCCGGCCAGCCGAGCGTGGAGAAGGGCCACAGCCACGACGAGAACCAGGTGTCGAGCACGTCGGGGTCCTGCTCCAGCGCCGTCCCGCCGCACTTCGGGCAGGAGGTCGGGTCCTCCCGGGCGACGATGGTCTCGCCGCACCCCTCCGTCTGGCAGTACCAGACCGGGATGCGGTGCCCCCACCAGAGCTGACGCGATATGCACCAGTCGCGGATGTTCTCGAGCCAGTTCTCGTAGATCTTCGTGCGCCACTCGGGCGTGAAGCGGACCTTCCCCTCGCGCGACGCCCGGAGCGCCGGCTCCGCGAGCGGCTTCATCCGCACGAACCACTGGAGCGAGAGGCGCGGCTCGACGACCGTGTCGCAACGGTAGCAGTGCGGGACCGCATGGGTGTGGTCCTCGACCTTCTCGAGCAGCCCGAGCTCGGCGAACGACTCGACGACCTTCTCCCGCGCCTCGAAGCGGTCGAGCCCGCGGAACGCCTCCGGCGCGTTGTCGTTCATCGTCGCCTCGGGCGTCATCACGTCGATCTCGGCGAGCCCGTGGCGGCGGCCGATCTCGAAGTCGTTCGGGTCGTGGGCGGGCGTGACCTTGACGGCACCGGTGCCGAACTCGGGATCCACGGTCTCGTCCGCCACGACCGGGATCCGCCTCTCGGTGAGCGGGAGCTCGAGCTCGACCCCGACGAGGTCCTTGTAGCGCTCATCGGACGGGTGGACAGCGACACCCGTGTCGCCGAGCATCGTCTCGGGGCGCGTCGTCGCCACGACGACGTACGGCCGGCCGTCGGGGAGCCGCGGCAGGCGCTCGCCCGCGCCGGGCGTGGCGACCGGGTAACGAAGGTAATACAGCTTCCCCTGGGTCTCCTGGCCCTCCGCCTCCTCGTCCGAGAGGGCCGTCATGCACCGCGGGCACCAGTTGATGATGTAGTTGCCGCGGTAGATGAGCCCCTTCTCGTAGAGGCGGACGAAGACCTCGCGGACCGCGCGGGAGAGCCCCGGATCCAGCGTGAAGCGGGTGCGCGACCAGTCGCAAGAACAGCCGATCGCCCGGAGCTGCTCCAGGATCGTCGATCCGGTCTCGTCGACGAAATCCCAGACCCGCTGGACGAAGGCCTCGCGGCCCAGGTCGTGGCGCGTCTTCCCTTCCTTCGCGAGGATCCGCTCGACGACGTTCTGCGTCGCGATCCCGGCGTGGTCGGTGCCAGGCTGCCATAGAGTCTCCCGCCCCTGCATACGGCGCCAGCGGACCAGCACGTCCTGAATCGTGTTGTTCAGGCCGTGCCCCATGTGCAGCACCGCCGTCACGTTGGGCGGCGGGATCATCACGACATACGGGTCCTTCCGCCCCTCGAGCACCGGCTCGGGGTCGGCGCGGAAGTACCCTTTCTCTTCCCAACGACGATAGAGCGGCGCCTCGATGGCGCCGGGATCGTACTGTGGCGAAAGTGGTTCGGTCATGGTCTCAACCGGTGACATTGACAACGGAAGGGTAGCGCACCGGGTTCCGCCTCGTCAACCGGCTGAGACTACACCTGAGCGGCTATCCGCGATCCTGCGATTCGCGCTCGGTCAGTCCTTCTTCGAGGCCGGTTTCCTCGATGGTGATCTGCGTGCCTTTCTTGACATTCTCGTGGATCCCCGACGCAGGATTCGTCTCCTGCAACGGTTCCTCGGGCACGTTGCCCAGACGCCTGTGGGAGGCATCGGCCACGGTCGCGCGATCGGACGGCGCGGCCGGCGCGGTCGTGTGCCCGGCCACCGCCGGCGCGAGCTTGTCGAGCGGCTCGCTCGCCGCTTCCTCCGCCCGGTCCACGCCCAATTCCCGCGTCACGACGGATACCCTTTCGTCCGGCCGATCCGGGTCCGTTTCGTGCCCCTGGCGCCGCATCCCTGTCCCCACGATGTTGCCGTACCACTGCCGCTCCCGCTCTCCCGCCGTCCGCTCGGCGTTCCGGATCCGGGTTTCCGCCAGGTGCTCTTCCAGGATCTCGATGTCCAGTCGATTGAGCACTGTGCGGACGCCGGGGACACCCTGCGCCACGGCGACGGCGCGCTCGGCATCCGTCTCGTCCCGGACCACGCCCGCCAGCTCGACGATCCCGTCGCTCAACGCGCCGACCTCGATGTCGAAGCGCGCCGTGAGCCCCTCGGCGTCCAGCGCTTCGGTGACCCTGCGCTCCAGGTCGTGCGGGGATCCTGCGCCGCGCCGCCCGGCACGCACGGCCAACGAGAGACCCGTGACTAGCCCGATAGCCGCCCCCGCGCCGATAGTCAGGAGCTGTCTGCGGCCCTCCGTTCGACGGTCTCGAAACATTCCCCCTCCATTTGGGAACGGACCTTGAAGGCGGGACCGACGCGTGCAATTCACAGACCAGACTCCACCCACAATTCCCGGGGTCCGCCCATGAAACTCGGCGCGTTCACGATCGTGCTCCACTCCCATCTGCCCTACGTCCTCGCCCATGGCCGATGGCCACACGGTACCGAATGGTTGAGCGAGGCGGCCGCCGAGAGCTACCTCCCGCTGATCCGGGGGATCGAGCGACTCCTCGAGCGCGGCGTGCGACCAGGGATCACCCTGGGAATCACGCCGATCCTGGCCGAACAGCTCGCCTCGGATGCGTTCCAGGACGAGCTCGACGGATGGTTGGAGGAGCGGATCGAGTCCGCGCGCCACGACGCCGAAGTCTTCGAGTGGGAAGGATTCCGGCACCGCGCCTGGCTCGCCAGCCGCTGGGCGGAGATCTTCGCGGAGCGCCTCGCCGATTTCCGCGAGCGCTACGACCGGGACATCGTGGGTGCGTTCCGCCGCCTGCAGGACGTCGGCGCGATCGAGATCATCACCAGCGCCGCGACGCATGCGTACCTCCCGCTCCTCGGGACGGACGAGGCCGTCCGGGCGCAAATCCGGACCGGGATCGAAAGCTATCGCCGACACTTCGGGCGCGACCCGCGGGGGATCTGGTTGCCGGAATGCGCGTACCGACCGGCCTACGACTGGGCGCCGCCCGTCGTGGGGCCGCGTGTCCCGAAACCCGGACCGCGGCGCGGGATCGAGGAATTCCTCGCGGCCGAGGGGATCGAGTACTTCTTCGTCGATACGCATCTGCTCCGCGGCGGCCAGGCCATGGGCACCTACGCCCAGCTCCACCCCGCCCTGCGCCGGCTGGCCGAGCGGTACGAGCAGGAGTACGGCGAGGCGATCCGCCCGGAGGATGTTACTCGCACCCCCAACGCCGTGTACCGCGTCCACTCCCGGACATCGCTCCCAGGCGCGGTCCACGTCTTTGCGCGCGAACCCGCCGCTTCGCTACAGGTCTGGAGCGGCGAGTGGGGGTACCCGGGCGACGGCTGGTATCTCGAGTTCCACAAGCGGCACCACCCCGGCGGTCACCGCTACTGGCGCGTCACGAGCAGGGGCGCGGGTCTCGGGGACAAGGCCGAATACGTCCCCGAAATGGCCGAGGAGCGGGTCGAGGAGAACGCGCTCCACTTCCACGGGCTCGTCCGACGTCGGCTCGAGGAGCACCTGGAGGCCTTCGGCGAGCCCGGGATCGTCGTCGCGCCGTTCGACACCGAGCTGTTCGGACATTGGTGGCACGAAGGGGTCGAGTGGATCATGCGGATCATGGACAAGATGGCGCGGGACGACGAGATCGAGCTGACCACCGGGGGCGGGTACCTGGACCACCACGAGCCGATGGGCGAGATCGCGCTCCCCGAGGGCTCGTGGGGCGAGGGCGGCCACCATTACATCTGGCTGAATCACGAAACGGACTGGACGTGGCCGGAGATCTATCGCGCAGAGCTGACGCTGCGGGAGCTGGTCGATCGGTGGATCGACCGGGAGCACGAGATCATTCACCGACTACTGAGGCTCGCGGCGCGCGAACTCCTGTTGCTGCAGTCGTCGGATTGGCAATTCCTGATCTCGACACAGGCGGCGCGGGATTACGCCCAGGTGAGATTCGGCAACCACATGCACGTCTTCGATCGGGCGGTCGACCTGGTCCGCAGGCAGGAGCGCGGCGAGGACCTGCGAGACAGCGACTGGCGGTTCATCGGCGAAGCCGAGGCACGCGACGGGATGATCTTCCCCGGCCTGGACCTTGGGCTCTGGCGCTCGGGCTAGTCGCCGCCGGGCCGGTTGCCTCCCGAGCCGCCGTTTCCGGACCCCGCGCCCGAGCCCGGCCCGGTTCCGGAGCCGCCGCTCGAGCCGGAGCCGCCCCCCGTCGCCCCGGCCGACCCGGAGCCATTCCCCGATCCCGCGGTCGAGCCGCCAGGCTTCTGCTCCCGACGCTCTTGGTCCTTTCGTTCCCGGATCGCGCGGACGCGCTCTTCTCGGTTCTCGTCGGCGGCCGCGCGCTCGGCCTGGGCCGCCACTTCCTTGTCGCGGCTGGCGCGCTCCTCCGCCTTCTCCCGCTGCGGCGACGGGCCGCCGCCGATGTTGACGGGCACGGGGATGGTCAGGTCGCCGAGGTGGATCTTCCCGGGGGAGATCCCCCAGCGCTTCCCCTCTCCGTCCTTCACGGTCCAGTCCATCGCGTCCGCGGCGCGGCCGGCCTCGGCGGCGACCGAGTCGTTCCACTCCTGAATGCGCCGCGCGATTCGTGCCCGGACGACTTCGATGTCGCTGGGTTCTTCGGGTGGGGGGAGTTCCGGACGGGTCCAGAGCCGCGGGTCGGCCATCCGCGGGCGAAGCCGGTCGAGCGCCGACGCGCCGGGAGCCGGCGCGGCATCGACCGCCCCGGGAATCGTGACGGGCGCCGGCTCGGCTTCGGGCTCGGGCCGTTCCTCCGGCTCCACCCGCTCCGTCGCCTCGGCCTCCGCCCGGGCTTCCGGCACGATGACGATCCGCTCCACCCGCATAGTCGTCCGTTCGCCACCGACCGCCACGACCGGAGCCTCCGGCCGCTCGATCGGGACCGGGACGAGCCAGGTCCGCCGCGCGATCAGAACGATCAGCAGGTGAAGCGCGAGCGACAGCCCGAGCCCGACCAGGAGCGCACGCCTGTACGAGACCCGCGGAGCACGACGGAGCTGGCGCCCGTCGTCCACGGAGGCGGGCGGTGGTGTGGATCGAACGGGTCGGTGCAGCGGGGCGGTCGCTCTCATGGTGTCCTTTCTAACCCGCCCTCGAGACGCCAGTTCCGGACCGTCAGAGCAGCGCCCCGAGCCGACGGGCCGCCTCGCGGAGCCGATCCGGCGGCTGGGTCAGCGCGATTCGGAAGAATCCCTCGCCGCCCGCCCCCAGCGCGGCGCCGGGCATGATCACCACGCCCTGCTCGAGGAGCGCCCGGCGGGCGAACGGCTCGGAGGCCACGCCGCCCGGCGTCGGAACCCACAGGTACATCGTCGCCGCGGGCGACGTCGCATCGAAGCCCTGCTCGCGCAACGCATCGACCGCGGCGTCGCGCCGCTCCCGGAACGCGGCGACGTTACCCGGGACCCACTCGTCCCAACTCTCGAGCGCAGCCTTCCCCGCCGCCTGGACGGCCATGAAAGCACCCGTGTCGATGAAAGACTTCACTCGCGACAACGCGGCGATGATCTCCGCGCTGCCGGCCGCCCAGCCCAACCGCCACCCCGTCATGTTGTACGTCTTCGAGAAGGAGTGGAATTCGACCGCGACGTCCCGCGCGCCGTCGATCTCGAAGATGCTCGGCGGACGATAGCCGTCGAACGCGATCTCGCTGTACGCGTTGTCGTAGACCAGCACGATCCCGTGCCGCCTGCAGAAGGCGACCGCCTCCTCGAGATACTCCCGCGGGGCGATCGCCGCCGTCGGGTTGTTCGGGTAGTTCAGGTAGAGGATGCGGGCGCGGCCCACGACCTCGGCCGGGATCTCGTCCAGCGGGATGAGGAAGCGATTCTCGGGCCGGAGCGGGACTGCGTAAGGCTCACCGCCGGCCAGGAGCGTGCCGCCCACGTACGGCTGGTAGCCGGGGTCGGGCAGGATCGTCCGGTCGCCGGGGCCGACGTAGCACAGCGCGAGGTGCGCGATCCCCTCCTTCGAGCCGATGATCGGCAGGATCTCCTTGTACGCATCGAGCCGCACGCCGAAGCGTCGCTCCATCCAGTCGGCCACGGCCTCGCGGAACGCCGGCAGCCCGAGCTGGAACGGGTATCGGCCCATCGCCGGGTCCCGAGCGGCCCGGATCAGCGCCTCGACCGCCGCGGGCGGCGGCGCCAGGTCCGCGTCGCCGGCGCCCAGGTCGATCACGTCCACGCCGCGGGCCGCCAGCTCGCGCTTGATCTGGGGCACGTCCGCGAGCGGATACGCGGGGAAGGAGCGGAAACGCTCCGCGAGTTCCAACTTCTTCGTCGTCGTCATCGGTCGTGATTTTCCGGGGCGCGCCAGCGCCCCGCCTCCGTATCAACGCGTAATGGCCTGGAGGTCTTCCGCGGTTACCGGATTACGGACCCGGCCGAGGCCCGGCAGCTCGACTTCCACGACGTCGCCGGGGTTGAGCGGCCCGACGCCCTCGGGCGTCCCCGTCGCAATTACATCGCCGGGCTCGAGCGTCATGATCCGGGTCACGTAGGCGATGAGCCGGGGGATCCCGAACGCCATTTCGGTCGCGCGGCCGTGCTGGCGGACTTCGCCGTTCACGCGGCAGACCACCTCCAGCTCGCGCCAGTCCCGCGGCAGCGGCGCCACCGGCCCGAGCGGACAGAATGTGTCGAACCCCTTCGCCCTCGACCACTGCCCGTCCGTCCGCTGGAGGTCGCGCGCGGTGACGTCGTTCAAAGGCGCGACGCCCTCCACCACGGCGAGCGCCTCCGCTTCGGACACGTGCCGGGCGCGGCGGCCGATGACCACCCCGATCTCGCCCTCGTGCTCCACCCGTGCCGACACGGCCGGGATCACGATGGGCTCCCCATCGGCGACCACGGCCGACGGCGGCTTCAGGATAATGAGCGGCTGCTCCGGCACGTCGTTCCCGAGCTCACGGGCATGGGCGACGTAGTTGCGCCCAATGCAAACGATCTTCGTCGGCTTCACGTCGTTCTTCGGTGTTCGGGTGCGTTCGGCCGCCGTGTGGCGGCATTCGGAAGTCTACGCGGCGCCTCGAACGGCCGCCAGGGCGGATGCCGGGCCCGAAACCAGCCGTTTGCGTACTTCGTACTGCCTGGCGTCGTCGGTAACCACGCGACAAGGAGAAGCCGCGATGAACCCGAATGGCACGACCGGAACCGACCGGCCCAGCCTCGCGCGGATCGGCTGCCTGCTCCTCGGCGGCCTTACGCTCTTCCTCCTGCTCTCTCCGGCCATCCTCGCCATGGCCGTCATCGCGCTGCCGGTGGTGGCGGTCGTCGGCGGGGGGCTGCTGATCGTTTTGTTGATCTTCTTCCTGGGGCTGCCGCTGGCATTCCTCGGTCTCGGAGCGCTGTTCATCATGCTCCTGCTCGGCGCCCTGTTCACGGGGACCAAGGTGGTCCTCGGCTCGCTGCTCAAGCTCGCGCTGTTCGTGGTCGCCCCGATCGTACTGCTCGTCTACTTCCTGCGTCGCGTCGCAGCGGCGTGACCCGAACGCGCCTGGGGCGCCCGGGGGGGGGGGCGGCCCCCCCCCCCCCCCCCCCCCCCCCCCCCCCCCCCCCCCCCCCCCCCCCC
>CALBZE010000100.1 GCA_937889645.1 uncultured bacterium | reverse complement strand
TCAAGTATGAACGCATCTCCCGTCTCCTCAGTGTCAAGGCCACTTCGTAAGTACACTCTTTCCACACGATCGAGCCTTGACAAGTACGAACGGAAACGGGTCCACCCCCGCTCGCGCGGGGACCACAGGGATTCGTAGGCCGGCGTACCGGCGGACCCCGGTCCACCCCCGCTCGCGCGGGGACCACTGATCCGCCTACGACCCACACACACGACCCACGGGTCCACCCCCGCTCGCGCGGGGACCACCTTCGCTACGGCGCCGAGGAGATCGGCGCGCTGGGTCCACCCCCGCTCGCGCGGGGACCACGCCGGGATCGTCGGGGTCGTTGGATACGCCGCCGGTCCACCCCCGCTCGCGCGGGGACCACAGATACGCGCGCGCGTGAGATGCGCTTGCACATGGTCCACCCCCGCTCGCGCGGGGACCACATTTCCAGAATACGAATAGGTCCGCTCGAAGTCGGTCCACCCCCGCTCGCGCGGGGACCACACGATCATCTGCTGCACGCGGCCGTTCGCGAAAGGTCCACCCCCGCTCGCGCGGGGACCACGGGCGGAGGAACGGGAGATGAGGAACCTTGCGAGGTCCACCCCCGCTCGCGCGGGGACCACATCGAACGCCATCTCAAGCACGTCCAGCTCGGCGGTCCACCCCCGCTCGCGCGGGGACCACTGACGTTGCCCTTGACAACGACGACTAGCTACGGGTCCACCCCCGCTCGCGCGGGGACCACCTTATGATGGCGCCGATTATGGATTCTGGCCAAGGTCCACCCCCGCTCGCGCGGGGACCACCAGCTCGACCGGCCACCAGTAGTGCATCTCGACGGTCCACCCCCGCTCGCGCGGGGACCACGCTGCCCTCGCCCTCTACGGCCAGCGATTCGGGGGTCCACCCCCGCTCGCGCGGGGACCACCGAGCAAGCACTTGACAAGTGCGAGATGATAGGGGTCCACCCCCGCTCGCGCGGGGACCACGCTCTCAATGAATGTGCGCCGGATGGATTCTACGGTCCACCCCCGCTCGCGCGGGGACCACTATCGGTGAGGATGGTTCATACCTTATGGAAGCGGTCCACCCCCGCTCGCGCGGGGACCACAAATGATTGTTCCGTACAACATAGTATCCTCACGGTCCACCCCCGCTCGCGCGGGGACCACATCACCGCCGGTGCTGTTGCGCAGGATGACCGAGGTCCACCCCCGCTCGCGCGGGGACCACGCCTGGCAGCCGAGCGACGAGGAGTGGGAGCGAGGTCCACCCCCGCTCGCGCGGGGACCACGAGATGATGGATATCGATATCGGTGAGGATGGGGGTCCACCCCCGCTCGCGCGGGGACCACGATCCGCATCGAGGTGTCCTATCGCCCGGAGTAGGTCCACCCCCGCTCGCGCGGGGACCACTGGACCTCGTGGTGACCGATCCGCCCTACGGCAGGTCCACCCCCGCTCGCGCGGGGACCACTCTTCCGCTAACACACTGCCGGCTCGAGAATTACAGGACCGCTCATGTTGCTACGGTGTTTGTTCGGCGAAAAAGATGTCTGCATGGGGGCGGGGAAACCAGGTAGAAATGAGGAGGCCTTCGCGCTCGGTGATCCTGCGTCGAGGAGAACCCAGGATCCAGTAATCGAGTCCCTGTTCAGTCCGTGGCGACGACCAGACCATCACGGCCCTCGTCTCCGGGTCGGCCCACTTGAGAATCTGCTCCCAGATCTCTTCACGCTTTGAGGCGGGAAGATTGGCGACGTAGACGCCAGTCGCAACCTGGAGCGCCCAGGAGGAGCAATAACCCACCACCTTCGGAGGGGCGCACTCAAGAACCAAGACCAGCATCGATCACACTCGTCATGTCGTCGACGATTCGGTCGAGGAGTTTGGTTTGCCGAAAATGGTCGCGCGCCGCGCGTCGGACATCCGACTCCAGGCCGGGCCACGGCCTGCCGTCCCGTCCCTTCTTCGCAACGATGCCGAACGCAAGCGGGACCATGTGATCCATCTTGTAGAGGTCGGCGATGTCAAGGACAAAAGAAAGCCGGCTCCCGCGATGGATGAAGCCGAGAGCCGGGCTCATCCCCGTCGCGTTAACACCGGTTTCGACCAACCCGTAGAGGCACGTGTTGGCAACGTTGAGCGCCAGATTGGGTGCGTCGGTTGACCCGAATGGATTGCCCGGAATGTAATTGCGGCCCGACCACCGGATCCCTGCCTCCTGCGCCTTGAGCTTGTAGAGCTCCCGAACGCGCGCACCCTCGAGGCCGCGGAGTTCCTCAATGCTTCGCCGTTCCATCCGGACGCCGAATCGTCGGAAAAACATCTCCCGGGCTACCCGGAGCGTGAGCTTAGGATCGGAGTAACACCGAACCTGTTTCTCGAGCCACTGAGTGTTATCCGACCACGGTCGGCCCGCGGAATAAGAGCGCACCCCGTGTTCGCCGACCCAGGTGATCAGGACGCCGTAGGCGGCCGCCAGCCGGATCGCCTCGGTGCTGACCGTCGTGCCGGGTCCGACCATGATGGTGACCGTGGCACGCGCAGGGACCTCGTACTGCGTTCGGTCCTCGTTGTCCGTCAGCACCAGACAACCGTCAATGACGGTCAGGGATCCGCGCTCGACGTAGAAGAACGATAGGCGATCCTTGAGTTGGAGCATTGACGTCACTCGAACTGCGGGTTGCGGCGACGCGGGAGCACGGTCCCCGGGCGCGAGAGGCAGAGCAGCCCACAGCCGAAGGCCTTGGAACGGCCGATCCCCTCCCCGATGGTGTCGATTAGCGCTTCAGGGTCGGTGACCCTCAGGGTCCCGATGAGATTCGCCGCGATGAAGGTGATGGGGCGGGACTGGCCTGGGCGGCGTACCCGGACCTGACCGCGGGCCGTGATCCGGCCATCGAGGATGTCGGCAATTCCCTCCAGCTTCCGCTGCAGGTACGCCGTATAAACCTCGTGCGGCGACCTGGGGTCGTCCCGGTTGGCGGCGAACACGGCATCCCAGACGTCTGTCCTCTGCTTGATGCCGGAAGGCTTGGTCACGACCGTCGTCGCGTTGATTCTGATCTCATAGTCCAGGACGGTCCCCGGGCGAATCACCGGTGCGAACGGCTTCCACTCCACGCTCCGGACGGTACCCCAAGGGCGCGGCGGCGGAGCCGGATCGGGGAGCCCGTGCGAAAGAACGAGTGCCTGGACCTCGGTTCGATCGCGTGACTCACGCATGACCCGGAACAGGTAGCCGCGGTCTTCCCTGTCCCCGAAAAGGTCGGCGATGAGCTGGTGTGCGATGTATTCGTGGCTCGCACTCCGATGGGGACGGATCTCCAGGATGACCCGGCTCAGTGTCAGTTGGTCGGTCATGTCGTCCTTCCCTCCCCCTCCACGTCCGGCTCTACCTCGCCCTGGATCAGCCATCGCTCACCCGAGAAACGATCGGCCACGAAATCGCGCCGGTCGGAAACCCGGATCATCTGAAGTTGCGAAGCGGGGTCAGGCCCGTCCCCGGGCTCGTACCAGCACGTGAACGGCGGATCGTCGGGCAGTTGCGGAAGATCCGGGTAACGCAGAGCGTCGTAGGGCGAAGACGCAGCGATTCTGGCAGCCAGGATCGGAAGCGCGGGCGGGCACCCCTTCCGTCCCAGGAAGAGGGGACGGGCCGGGTGTTTCAGCGCATCCTCGATCTCGTCCAACCCGACGGGCGCGTTCTCCCTCAACGTCATCGCGACGAGGAACGACGCGCCGGCCAGGTATTCCTTGTCGAGGAGGTGGGTCTCGGTGGCGAAGGCGCCGCCACGCTTCTCCACGCCCCAGCGGGTCCAGCCCCGAGTCTCCCGGCCCAGGTCCACGGACTGGAAATCGTCGATGCGCAACGGGGCGCGGTCCTGTCGCACGGCGAAGCGCAGTGCGTCCTGCAGCGCGGTCGTCTGCTCCCCATCCCGGTACCGCCAGCCGAGCGCGGAGGCGAGAAGGCCCGCCAAACCCGACCGCGTGGGGAAAGGCAGGGTGGGGCGTCGCGTGTCCAGGGCGACGCCTCCCCACGCCTGGAGCGGGCCGTCCAGACGAAGCAGCAGGTAATCCGTCATGGAATCACCCCTCGAATATCCCATCGAGCGCCGTGGCGAAGGGAACCGGATCGATACGGCTTCCCTGGGGGAGTGGGTGGATCGTCGCGACACTCTCCTTCGCTGGCACGAAGCCGTACATTTGCTCGAGGCGCGTGCGGTACTGCATCAGCGCGTTCACCGAGTTGACCATGAGCCCGGCACCGTCGGCCACGACCGGGTTCAGGAACGCGTTGGCCAGCGTCCGCGGCTGTATCGCCCCGCGTTCCAGGAGGACGAACTCGGCGAACGCGTAGGGCGCCGTCGACCCGCGCTTTGCGCCGGGGCTGACTGTTGCCATCGCATTGACGAGATTCCGCGCCAACCGCTCGGCAAGCTCCGCCTCCCTACCGAGATTCGCCCGGAGCTGCTCCATGTCGATGACCGCGTAGGTGTAGAAGACGCCGCTGGTCAGCTCCGTGTCCTGGACCAGCCCCGCCCCGGCGTCATCGACGTTCAGCGTGTCGACAGCCGTGAAGTAGTCCGTTTCCGCAGTCTCGGCGTGGGTCGTGAAGGCGTGCGCCACGCTGACCGCGGCGTCCACGCGGGCGAAGAGATCGCTCGTGACCATGCGCCCGAAGAGTGCGGTATCGACGGACGCAGGTAGCTCCTTCAGGATGGGAGCGAGCGCCTTCTTGTCGATCGGCGCCACCTTCGCGAGCGCCTTCAAGTCCGTCGGGTCTACTCCCGCCGCGCGTGCTTGCTCGAGGATCCTGACCGCCTGCTCGGCCAGGAACTCTGTCTCCGCCCTCGTCAGGACCAGGAGCTGGCCGCTCCTGGCGGTCTCGGCCCCCGTCTTGTCCTTGACGGGCTTCGTGGCCACCGTCTCCTGCATCAGGTACTGCGCGATGGCAAGCGCCTCCGCCTCCGTCGCGCCATGCTCGCTGACCAGCGGCTCCGCGACCCGCTTTTCGTAGATCCGCGTGCTGCGGTCGGCCAGCGGAAGCTCGTCGAGATCCGCGATCCCCGGTGCCTCGCGCCAATGCTTCTTCAGGCACTGCGACGAGATCCGGATCCTAACGGCACCGCCGAACGGAATCCGCTTTGCCAGGCCCGCGTCGTCGCGGTTCAACAAGCTCGCCGGATACGCCGTGAGCATGTGGACCTGGATCATGTCTCCCTTCGCCATCATTCACCTCCCTCGGTCGTGGACAGTGCGGCCCGACGCGAGCGCGTCACGAAGAAATCGCGCGCGAATCGGTTGCGATGGTTCTCGTCCCAGTAGTAGAGCAGGTAGCCGAACGAAACCCAGTCGAGCCCAGCGTCGGCTACGGAAAGCAGTCGGTCAGCCTCGCGCCAGGCGGCCTGGCGGTCGAGACGAAGCCAACGCTCGACTCGGGCGGCGCTGACGCCCGCCTTTTCGAGAACGTGTCCAGGTCTCTCGCCAGGGGTGTGCGGATACTTCACCATCAATGGCAGGACCGCCTTCCAGAAAGGCTCGTCCGCCGGGTGGATGTCGTACTGCTCCACGATTTGCCAGAACACCTCGGGCGGCACGCGGCTGAATTCCTGCCGGAGCCGGCGGAGCTCCGCTCGCTCACCGCGAGGAAGATTTTCGAGGAAGCGCGCGATCCCCGTGATGCGCGAGGCCAGTGATCGCTCGCGCGCCACCTCCTCGGCGCCCCGGGCCTCGCCCGCCTCCCCGTACGCCAAATCGGCCACGGTCATTCGATCTCCTCCTCGTTGAAGATGTCGGCTCCGTCCTCGATCACCTCCCCGCCCGCCACTTCACCGCGCATGACGCGGAGCCGGTAATCGAGCCACGACGCGGCCAGAATCTCGCGTTCGTACCTCCTTGCCCCCGACGTTGGAATCCCACGCATCGTTTGCTGGAAGATCGAGCGCGTGAGGTCGGTCAATCGCTCGCCCCATTCCGCCAGATAGTCCATGTCGCCTCGCGCTCTTCGTTCGGCGGCAGCGAGCAGCGTGGGGATGTAGATTCGGTCGATCGCATGCTCCAGCTCACGCGCGGGCCCCTCTACCTTCGCATCGTCGCCCTCGCGCGGCTTCGGTGTTCCGGACAGGAGGATGCGCGTAGCCCCGCGGATCGCGCTCTTGGCCGCCTTGGCGAGGCGGAGCATCTCCGCGTGCGTTTGCTGGACGGGCGCCGGGTCAGCCAGGAAAGCGATCGCGCTGGTGGACGGGAGGAGAACCTCCCTCTGGTGGAATCCGCTCGTCTTTCCCTGCTCGAACGCTGTCCCCTCGAAGACGACCCGCACATCGGTCCGCGACGCGGCCGGCGACCGTGCCAGCGCGGCCACGCTGTCGGATGGCACGCCCTTCACGCTGAAGAGCAGGTTGACGACCTCCTCGTAGCCGTACCCCGACTTCAGGGTCCCACGCACCTTGAATCCCCCGGGGTGCCTGGGATGCGGGACCAGCGGCGTGAAGACGTCACCCAGCATGCCGCCGTCGGTGTGGTCCAGGACGCGCGCGCAATTCGTCGGCTTGAACCAGACCCTGCGGAACTGACCGCCCTCGTCGGGCGGCCCCACGCGAACCAACCGCGCCAGCGGAATGAAAGCCGGGTCCAGTTGCTCGGCGGGCAAAGAGCTTTCACCGTCCCAGGGCAGCGTCCAGAGCGCCCAGACTCGACCGCGGACTTTGAGACGATCGCGGATGTAGCTCCAGCGATCCAGGAACACACCCACATCGTGCCGGAAGGTCTCCCGGTACCCGGACCCGATCCGGACCCCCATGAACGGCGTGCCGCTCCCGGCCCCTGACGCAGACCCCATCAATTGTGAGCCATAGTTGCCACGGCCGCCGAAGATCACTCCAGTTTGATACTCCACGAGCGCGTAAACCAGCTGCTCGGGGGTAAGGGCGCGATCGACGTCCGACTTGCGCTCGTGGTTCTTCGAGCCGATCGCGCTCGTCAGGATGCTCGGCCAGTTGGGTGCATAGCCGATCTCGGGCGCCGCGCCGTCTGGCGTCGGGGGCTGGAGGAACCCCGGCAGTGTCGGGTCGGGTTGATGGAGCCGCCACGCCTCTTCCCCTCCCGTTGCTTCCAGAAGTGCCGACTCGATACGAACACCGAGCTCAGCCGCGCCCATCCCCGAAGCGGTGCTGACGTCCAACCCCAATTCGCGAAGCGCCTTGGCGGCGCACCGCACGAGGAACCGATACCAGTAGCTCCGCTGAATGGGCGTGAGATTGGGGAAACCGAGCACGTCCTCCGGCCCCGCGAGCAGTCGCGCGATCAGCGCGGGAAGCGACAGCGGCTGGCCATCGCTGTCGGGTGCGACGGTAAACAGGGCGTCCTTCAGAACATTGTGGACGGTGATCGTCGATGGCTGCATCCGACCTCCAGGAACAGGAAAGGACGGTGAGGCGAATGGGCCTTCACTCGAGGCTAATGTTGACCGCTTCGTCCCTGCTGTTCATTGGTAACACCACCCTCTGACAGTAGGCCTTGACGATCGGGTGGGTTGAGTGCGGCAGGTCCGTGGATGGTGCCGAGAAAATCTGTTGCGGCCTAAGCCACACTCGCAATGATTTCGTCGACGGCCAGGACGTGGGTCTGCCGAGCCTCGGTGAGGCCCTCAATGTCGATGACGAGCATCGGCACTGAGGTTCCTGTGATCTGCGACGCCGCGGGGCGGATCCGCACTACCCGGACCGGAGATTGACACGAAGGCGCGCCCAGATCGCTGCGACCGAGGTGTCGGCATATCGCCCCAGCGAGTGCGACCTTCCCGGGCCTAGCGCCCGGGAGCCGATGCTGCCCCGCAACATGGTACCCGATAGCCCCCGCGAATAGATCGACGAGTTGCAAAAGATCATCGCTGTCAGACTGCCTCATTAAGATACCAGCGACCGGGGGTGCCACGGCCGGCAGCAAGTGTGAGAACCGCCGATTCACCGCGAGCCGCGTTTCGCGTAATTGCAGCCGATTGCCCAGGATCCGGCTGTCGAGGTAAACGAAATGCCGAACGCCAGGGTGAACAAACTCCCCGAGGAGAAACTCCCAGCCCCGGAAGAGCCCAACTTCTCGGGATCGGCCGCCCCAGATGTGGTCGCGTGTGAGCGCACGCTCGATCACCAGGACACGGAATTCCCGCTTCCCGCGCCTGACCACATCGATTCCTGCATCCAGGACCTCGAAATACGCAGCGTGCGCCTGGGACCCGCTTGCCTTGTTCCATTTGATCTCGCCGTCGAAATCGCCATGATTACGGCGAATACGGCGAAGTTCCGCGCGCAACTCGGCCGAGCCCGCGGCCGTCAGCCAGAGGCTGGCCAGGACATCCCACCCACCGCGGGGATATGACTCGTCACCATAGATTTCGATCACATCATCGGAACCAGAATCACCGACCATGGTGGTACCCCGCTGGACACGAATGTTGAGCCGTGGACAAACAGGACGGCACCCCCACTCGCGTGGGGACCTCTTTGCTTTTCTCGGTTTGTCCCAACGCACGCTGGGACCACCCCCACCTGGTGGGGATTCGATGTGGGGACAACGGTAGTGAAACCGAGGACAGCCGTCAAGGATTATCACAACATACTCTATTCGCATGCGACTGGACAATGAGATAACTACCGTCCATCGCGCAACTTAGATCACGATGTCACGCTGAACCGGAGCTCTCCATGATCATCCCCCCCAACCGTTTCTGGGCCAAATTCAACGAAGAGAAGGGCACCTGGCACCCGCTGATCGCCCACTCCGCGGATGTTGCGGCGGTCCTGGCGCGCCTGCTCGAGGACGATTCCCTGATCGCGGCACGGCTCGCACGCGCCGCCGGGCTCGAGCGCCTGAGCCCCGAGGTGAAAGCCGCACTCGTCTACCTCGCCGCGCTCCACGATTTCGGAAAGGTGAACCATGGATTCCAGGAGAAGGCCCTGCCCAGCGGAAAGCGCCGTCGTTGGCCGGAGACCGGGCACGTGACGGTCGTCTTGAAATCGCTCTCGACCACGCCCGTGCTCCAGCGGCTGATCACGGAGATGCTCCAGGCGTTCTCCGGAAGCCCGACGGAAACGTTCAGGCTCCTGATGGCCGCGCTGTGCCACCACGGGCGTCCCCACGGCCTGGCGACCGAACCGGCACGGCTCGCCCGGCTCTGGGATCCCGCCGAGCGCCAAGGGTGGGATCCACCCGCGATGATCCGTCGCCTCATCCTGCACGCGCGGCGGTGGAGTGGGCTGGACGAGATCGGGTCGCCGGTGGCTGTGCCGACGAGTCCCGCGTTCACGCACCTCTTCGCGGGTGCACTCACCCTGGCCGACTGGATCGGCTCTACCGAATCCGTTTTCGAGTTCGACCCAGCGGCTGACGACGACCCCGACCGCTACTGGCAGATCGCGCGCGAAAAGGCTACGCGCGCGTGCGCCGAGATCGGTGTCGTCCCGCAGACCCGCGTCGTGGTCCGCCCTGGCGCCGACCTCTTGAAGGAGCTGTTTCCCAACGTCTTTGCCACGAACGAGCCCACGCCTCTCCAGCGCTACGTTGCTGAAACGCCGCTGCCTCCGAACGGAGCTCGCGTGCTGATCGAGTCCGAGACCGGGAGCGGGAAGACGGAGGCGGCGTTGACGCTGTACGCGAGAATGCGTGCGGCTGGTCGAGTCGCGGGGCTCGTCTTCGCTCTCCCGACCCGTGCCACCGCGACCGCCATGTACGAACGAGTACGTGCGGTGCTGCCGCGTATGTATGCCGAGACCTCTCCGCCCACCGTCGCCCTCGCGATGGGTGGCGAGCACGTTCGTGCGATGACGAACGAAACCCTAATCGGCGAGGTTCCGCGGACCTACGACGATCCGGGCGAGCGGGATCTCGTTTCGTGGGCGTCGTCGAGCGCGAAGAAATTCTTCGCGGCGGAGATCGTCGTCGCTACGATCGACCAGGTCCTGCTCTCCGGTCTCCTGACCAAGCACGCGCACATGCGCCTCGCACTCCTTGCGCGACACCTCCTTGTTGTGGATGAGCTCCATTCGTACGACCGCTACATGAGCGAGGTGCTCGGGAAGGTGGTGGATTTCCACACCGGCGCGGGAGGCGTGGCCGTGTTCATGTCGGCTACCCTGTCATCGCTCGAGCGCCATCGATTCGGAGGATCGCCCGACGATCTCCCGACGCTGGACGATGCCATCGCACAGCCGTATCCGGTTGTTTCGGTGTGTGATCCAACGGATCGGGTATGGAAGGATGTGCCCCTCGCGCGGGGAAATCGCCCCGGCCGCGAGATCGGGTGGAATGCGGTCACGGAACTCGATGCACTCCACTCCGCCGTCGAGGCCGCCCGATCGGGGGCGCGCGTGTGCATCCTCCGCAATACCGTCAAGGGTGCCAGGGCTGCGGTCGCGAAAATCAAGGAAATCGGTGGCGGAGCCCTGCTCTGGCGTCCCCAGGGTAGCCCGTTCACGCCGGCGTACCACTCCCGCTACACCCAGCCGGATCGGGAAGCTCTCGACCTGGCGGTACTGGCCGATTTCGGACCGGGCTCGCCCTCCAAAGGAACGATCCTGATCGCCACACAGGTCGTGGAGCAGAGCCTTGACGTGGATTTCGACTTCATGGTGACCGACCTTTGTCCGATCGACGTACTCTTACAGCGTATCGGTCGCCTGCACCGGCATCGTCGCCACCGTCCAAGTGGATTCGAGTTCGCTCGGATTGCCGTGATCGTTCCGGAAAGGCCGCTCATAGAGTACGTCCGGGGCGAATCGATGAACGGTCCCCACGGGTGGGGTCCGGTCTACGGCGATGCGGGCGACCTCGAGCTTACGCTCCGCCTGATCCGCGATCCAGCGTTTGAGACTATCTCGATCCCACGGCAGAATCGCGAGCTGATCGAGCGGGTCTACCATCCGGCACCGCGCGAGGAGCTTGCTGGGGAATCGAACGCCTGGGAGAAGGCATTCATCGTCAACGAAGGGAAAAATCTAGGTCGAGCCGTTCACGCGTTCGGCGCGTCCATCGATTTCAACATCGATTACGCCGACAACGGCCCGCGTTTCGATCATATCGTCGAACGCCGGATCCGGACCCGCCTCGGCGACGACAGCATTCGAATCGATGTCGGAGTCGAGATCCCGTGCTTCTATGCCGCTACCGGGGCGAGGGCTCGGGTGACGACTGTCGACCTCCCATTCCGGATCGTCGCCGCGTTTGATTCCGATGACGAAGCTATTGCCCCACGGATCAGCGACATCGCCGTTACGCCCGACGGCATCCGGTTCCTCGTCAACGGCCACGCCGTCCGGTACGACCCAGATGGATGGCACTGGTAGGTCACACTCGTCCTCAAACAGGAGCCTTGCTGTGTACTGGTCAGGCTCAGGCGCAGCCGGTGCAACAGAGCGACGATGTATATAGCACCCGATTTCCTTGGACATGAATCAGGCGCCACCGGCGGCCCAACAAACGATGGCCGACGGCGGTG
>CALBZE010000099.1 GCA_937889645.1 uncultured bacterium | reverse complement strand
GCGCGGCGGGGGGTGGCGGCGTTCGGCAGCGGGTGGCCCCTTCGGGGCGGGAGTCGGCGGCCTGCGGCGGCGGGGGCGGCGCACGGAGCGCGCGGGGGTGGGTGGCGTGGCTGGTGTGTCGGCGGCGGAAGTGTCGGTCCGAAGCGGGTTTGCGGGGGCAGCACCAACAATTCCTGCAGACAGAGCGCGACTGCGTGGGCGGAATGGTTGGTGGTTGGCGCCGGCGGCCGGCGGCTCGCCGCGCGGCGGTGGCCCAAATCGACATGCTCGGCTCACCCGCCGAACGCCGCCGGGCGGGAACGAGTTCGGAGCGGCTCCGAGCGGCCGACCGAGCCGCGCCGGAGCGAACGCCTTCGCCGCGGCCAGGCCGCGGAGGGGGCAGCGCCCAGGACGCCCGGTCGCGCCCCGGTCGCCATACCGAACGCGGCGGCCCGATCGTCCGGCCGCGCGCCGGCGAGTTAGCAGGAACGCAGTTATGATCAAGCGCATCGAACGCGACCGTCGCCGCTTCGAGGACATTGTCCGCGGGCGGATCAAGAAAGATCTGAAGCAGCATCTCACGCGCGGCGAACTCATCGGCCGTCGCGGCAAGGAGCTCGTCTCGATCCCCGTCCCCCGGATCGACATCCCGCGCTTCCGGTACGGCACGCGGGACACGGGCGGCGTCGGGCAGGGGCCGGGCGACGTCGGCACGCCGATCGGCGGGGACGGCCAGCCGGGCGCGGGCGGCGACGCCGGCGGCGCGGGGGACGCGCCGGGCGAGCACCTGCGCGAGGTCGAGCTCACGATCGACGAGCTGGCCGACATCATGGGCGAGGCGCTCGAGCTGCCGCGGATCGAGCCGAAAGGCGCGGAGTCGCTCCAGTCGATCCGGAGCAAGTACGCCGGGATCAAGCGAGCCGGGCCGTCGAGCCTCAGGTCGTTCCGTCGCACGTACAAGGAAGCGCTCAAGCGCGAGATCGCGAGCGGAACGTACGACCCGCGTCGCCCCGTCGTCGTCCCGATCCGCGACGACATGCGCTACCGCTCGTGGGCCGAGGAGCCGAAGCCGATCGCGAACGCCGCGATCATCTACATGATGGACGTCTCCGGCTCGATGGGGAGCGAGCAGAAGGAGATCGTGCGGATCGAGTCGTTCTGGATCGACACCTGGATCCGCAAGCACTACGACGGGCTGGAGACGCGCTACATCGTCCACGACGCCGCGGCGCGCGAGGTCGACCGCGAGACGTTCTACACGACGCGCGAGGCGGGCGGCACGCGTATCTCGAGCGCGTACGCGCTGGCCGCGCAGATCGTCGAGCGCGACTACCCGCCCGAGGACTGGAACCTCTACTTCTTCCACTTCTCCGACGGCGACAACTGGGGCGGCGGCGACGACGAGAAGTGCTTCCGCCTTCTGACCGATCGGCTGCTGCCGGTCGCCAACCTGTTCGGCTACGGGCAGGTCGAGAGCCGGTACGGCAGCGGCCAGTTCCTGCACGCGCTCGAGGAGAACGTCCAGGCCGAGAACCTGGTGCTCTCGCGGATCGAAGGGCGCGACGGGATCCTCGGCTCGATCAAGGATTTCCTGGGGAAGGGCAAGTAATGCCGCACACGCTGACGCCGGACCTGCGGGCGTTGCAGGAGCAGATCGAGGAGCACGCGAGGGCGTACGGCCTCGACTTCTTCGAGATCGTCTACGAGGTCCTCGACTGGGAGGAGATCAACGAAGTCGCCGCCTACGGCGGCTACCCGGCGCGCTACCCGCACTGGCGCTTCGGGATGGAGTACCTCGAGCTGTCGCGCTCGTACGCGTACGGCCTCTCGAAGATCTACGAGATGGTCATCAACAACGACCCGACGTACGCGTACCTGCTCGCGGCGAACCACCGCGTCGACCAGAAGCTCGTCATGGCGCACGTCTGCGGCCACGGCGACTTCTTCAAGCACAACTTCTCGTTCGCCCACACCAACCGGAAGATGGTCGACGAGATGGCGAATCACGCCGCGCGCGTCCGGCGGTACATGGAGCTGCACGGCGTCGACGAGGTCGAGCGCTTCCTCGACCGGTGCCTCTCGCTCGACAACCTGATCGACTACAACGCGCCGCACATCCGCCGCCGCGCGTGGGACGAGGGGGAGGGTGAATTCCCGAGCACGGAGCCCAGGAAGCTCCGCGCGAAGGAGTACATGGACGAGTACATCAACCCCGCGTCGGTGCTCGAGGCCGAACGACGTCGCCTTGAGGAAGCGCGTCGCCGCGAGGAGCGCTTCCCCGCCCGCCCCGAGCGCGACGTCATGCTCTTCCTCCTCGAGCACGCGCCGCTGCGCAACTGGGAGCGGGACGTGCTCGGCATCGTCCGCGAGGAGGCGTACTACTTCGCGCCGCAGGGGCGGACCAAGATCATGAACGAGGGGTGGGCCAGCTACTGGCACTCCAAGATCATGACCGAGAAG
>CALBZE010000098.1 GCA_937889645.1 uncultured bacterium | reverse complement strand
CCTCCTCGACGCGCTCGTCGTGCAGCCGCACGAGCCGCTCGAGGATCTCCTCGTCCGACATCGGCCACGGCCAGCCGTAGGCCTCGGCCACCAGGCGGTCGAGCTCGTCGTGGAGGTCCCGGAGCACACCGCAGGCGGCGAGCTCGTGCACGGCCCGCTCCTTCGGCGTGGGCGGCTCGCCCGAGCGCAGCTTCTCGACGACGTTGTACATCCCCGTCATGGTGACCCGCTCGTCCCGCTCGAGCGCCTCCTTCCGGTGCCGGTCGAGCCGCTCCGCCGCCTCCGCGATCCGCTGGCGCAGCTCGGGCGGCGGGTCGGGGAAGGGGAAGGGGTCGAAGCAGAGCGTCTTATTGTAGCGCGGATCGTTCCCGACGCCGAGTCGGCCACCGGTGGCGAGCGCCCACACAACGTGAATCTTCGATAGAGAGAACGCCGAGGTGAAACGCGTCAGAGCTTCCAATGCACACCACGGTGTCCTCAGCGGCGATCTCTCCGCTCAAGAACGTGAAGATGCGGTGCCGGCTGACGTACGAGGTACCGATGAATTGGCGGAGGCCCTGCAGGGCCGCACGCAAGTTCTCGTTGGTCCTGCCAAAACGCCACCAAGCTTCCCGCCGCGCCCGGTCTCGAACTGTATCCCTGTATGGCTTCACTCTGGTTCGAACGATGTCGTAAAGAACCGGGTACTGCTTAGCTTCCTCCTCTTCGCGAAGTCCGAAGTCGATCACAAATAGCCCTCGTGGACGTGCGTTCAGGTCTCGCCCATTGCGCAATGGACGTATGATCTCGCTGTGTCGAGGATCAACGTCGAGAAGCCTATGCGCCTCATCGGGATCGAGCACGAATCCACGACCATAGACAATTAGGCCATTGGCCGCTAAGCCGGCGTTCGCGGTCAGCCTCGTCTTCGCTGCGGTCGCGACATCCGCATGAGCTGATAGGTCAGCGTTCAGCTTCGGCACTCGGCTCTCTCGCACCACGCGGCCTGCTTCGTCAACTTCGACTAGTACCGCGGCTGAAGACTCTGGCGCGAGCACCGTCATCGCAACGGTTACGTTGGCGGCACCAGCATCGTCGACCCAAGGGTGGCTGGGTATTACCCAAGCGAGCGATACGCCCTCTCGTTGGGCTTGTTCGACAACTTGCCGGTTAATGGGCTGACGAATGCTGTTGGTCGTGATGAGGCCAGCACGGAGGGTGGTCCCAGCAGCCACGGCCTGAGCCGCACGGTACCACCAATACATGACATAGTCTGCGCCATCAGGTACATCCGGATACGCGCTCCTCAATGCGTCTACATATCCGTCGCCGAACTCATCGCGCATCAACGACTTCCCCATATACGGCGGATTCCCCACGATGAAGTCCGCATGGGGCCACGGGGCCTGCCTCGCCCCGCGGTAGTCGTAGTACGGGAGTTTCGCGTCCGGGTCGGGGACGAGCTCGCCGGTCACGGGGTGAGGGATGCGCGGCGTGGGATCGGGCCGCGCGCGGGCGGGGTCCTCCACGACGTCGTCCCACGCCAGGACCGCGTCCCGGTGCTCGATGGTGCCGGTGTCCTGGAGCACGGGCTCGGGCGGGCGCGCGGTGCCGTGGGTGCGCTTCCACCACTGGTGGTAGCCGATCCAGAGGGTGAGCTCGGCCAGCTCCCGGGCCCAGAGCTTGACCTCGATGCCGTGGAACTGGGAGGGGTTCACCTCCTCGATCTGCACCTCGTGCTGGCCGGTGATCTGCTCGATCTCCCGGAAGACCTCGAGCTCGATGCGCTTGAGGGTGTCCAGGGCCACGTAGAGGAAGTTCCCGGACCCGCACGCGGGGTCGAGGATCCGGAGCGAGCGGAGCCAGCGGTGGAAGGCGTGCAGGCGGTCGAGGGCCTTGGCCGTGAGCTCCTGGCGGGTCCGGGGGCTCGTGGCGGCCTCGATGCGCTCCCGGAGCTGGAGCACCTCGGCCTGGACCAGGGTCCAGCGCTGGCGGACGGGCTCCTCGATCGTCGGCCGGACGACGCGCTCCACGTACGCCCGGGGCGTGAACTCCGCGCCCAGCCGGTGCCGCTCCGCCGGGTCCAGGGCGCGGACGAGCAGGGTGCCGAAGATGGCGGGCTCCACGTCCGCCCAGTCGGCCACGGAGGCGCGATGGAGGATGCGGATGTCCGCGGGCTCGAGGGGGATGACGTCGCAATCCCGGAAGAAGT